>JBFYNT010000144.1:0-2793 GCA_041304225.1 Candidatus Aminicenantota bacterium | reverse complement strand
TCTGGGAGAGGAGGCTCGTCCACAGTCGCCGCAGCTCTTCCGGCCGGTCTTTGGTCGCGACCACGAAAGCGATCCGGCTATGGTCGGTCATGCCTGTCCTTCAGGAAGTCACGGACGACGTCCCTCATACCGGCGGCGAACCGGTCCGCGGAGAACACGGCCGCCCGGACCTCGAGGTGCCGCCGGAGCTCGTCCCGGCGGGCCCGGTCCTCGAGCGCGCCCAGGATCAGGCCGGTGGCGCCGCCGGCGTCGCGGTAGACGAGATCCGGATGGGCGACGATCTCGGTCTGCCCGCCGCCGTCGGGCACCCAGACGAGGACGCCGGCCTTGACCATCTCGGCCACGGCCAGTCCGAAGGCCTCGTTGCGGCAGCCCGAGAGGCCGTACTTGTGGCCGGAGAGGAACGCGTCCTTCGCCGCGCCGTAGACCGGGCCCTCGAGGCGGATCCAGTCGCCGTGGCGGCGGCAGAGCGCCTGGACCGCCCGGGTGTACGAGGTCCGGACCTCGCGGCCGAGCACGTGGAGATGGACGGGCCGCTTCTCGCGGACCCGGGCGAGGACGTCGACGACCAGGTCGAGGCCCTTCTCCGGCACGAGACGGCCCATGAAGACGAAGCCGTCCTCGCGGTCGTCCCATGGCCGGGTCGTCGCGGCGGGCGCCGTGACCGGCGGATAGACGACCACGGAGGGGACGCCGAAACGCTCCTCGAGCAGGCGGCGCGTCCATTCGGAATTGGCCACGGTGCGGTTCCGTTTCCAGCCGTCCCGCGTCCCGCCGGCCAGGGCCCCGGCCATGGCCAGGTAGAGGGACCGGCCGGCCGAGGCGCCGTGGATTACCCCCCCGGCCGCGCCCGAGCTAACGTGGAGCTCGCGGCGGAGGGCGTCGTCGAAGGAGAAGTCGGCGATCCTCTGGATGCCGGGAAGGCCGAAGTCCATGGCGTTGTAGGCGGAGATCAGGACCTCGAACTCGCGCGCGTGCCGGCGGCAGTAGCGGGCCAGCCGGAAGCCCCGGAGGGCGTCGAAGCGCGTCCGCGTGCCGGGCGGGAGGGGGACCGTCCGGACGGCGAGTCCGGTCCCGTCGAGCGTCGTCCCGCAGCTGCGATCCAGGGCGGCGAGGTCGGGCCGGCCGGTCGTGATCAGGGTCACGTCGTGGTCCCCGCGAAGGGCCTGGACGGTCCACATGGCGCAGGCCTCCGAGCCGCCGCCGGGGACGAGCCTCGGATGGACGACGGCGACGCGCGGCTTCATGCCGGTCCCTCCGGGTCCGGGCCCTCGGCCGGAAGGCCCCGCCGCCGGGGCTTCAGCAGCCCGGCGAGGAAGGTCCGCTCGTCGGCGTCGAGGACGAGCGCCCAGGCGGCCGCGGCGAAGACGAGGAGCAGGGCGCCGGCGCCCCAGGCCCCTCCGCCGAGCGCGGTCGAGACGGCCAGCCCGGCCGCGAGGAGGCCCAGGGCCGCGACCACGCCCGCGAAGCCCTTCCTCCAGACGAAGCCGAAGCGGACGCCCCCCGCGGTGAACGAAACGGCCAGGAGGAAGACGGTGAACGCGACCAGGCGCGCGGCCGCGGCGACGGCGACGCCCCCGATCCCGCCGAGCTTGGCCCCGGCCCAGATCGCGGCGGTGAAAACGACCATCTCGAAGGCCTGATACTTCGGCGCGACGTCGACCCGGCCGATGCCGATCAGGTAGTTGTTGGGAACGGCGATGACCGTGTTGACCAGGAACCCGGCCGAGAGGACCTGGACGACGAAGGCGCTCGCGGCGGCGAATTCGGCGCCCAGCCACAGCCGGAGCAGGGGCCGGGCGAAGAAGATCAGGGTGACGAAGACGGGGCCGGTCGAAAGCAGCAGGAACTTCACGGAGCGGGCGAACAGGATCTCGACGCGCTCCTTCCGGCCGCCCGCGTCGAGGTACGAGAAGGCCGGGAACAGGACCATCGACAGGCTGCCGGGAACGACCCCGATGCGGTTGATGGCCTCGTAGGGCGCGCTGTAGAAGGTGACCGCCGCGACGGTGATGAGCGAGCCGATGACCAGGCGGTCCATCGAGGAGGTCACGGCGTAGAGGATGCTGGAGAGCCCGAGCCAGCCGCTGAAGGTGAAGAGCGTGCGGACGAGGTCGCGGCGGACGACGGGTTTCGCCCGCAGGGCGGGCAGGACCCGGAGCGCCATCGCGCCCCAGGCGGCCAGGGCGGCCACCCGGGAGACGACGAGAAGGACGACGATGCCCGGGAGCTCGAAGCCCAGGGCCGTGCCGAGGAGCGGCAGCAGGTAGAACAGGACGTTGGTCGGGACCTTGACCGCGTTGACCAGGTCGAACCGTTGGGCGGCCTCGAGGACGCCGCGGAAGGAGGAGCTGACGAACATGACCGGGAGTGACCAGCCGACGAGCCGGAGGGTCAGGATGGTCTCCCGTTCGAACGCGTCCGGGATGTTGAGGACGCGCCGGACGATCAGGGGCGCGGCCAGATGCGAGAGGACGGCGGCCAGGAGGCCGAGCGCCGTCTGGAGGTGCACCGTCGTCCAGAGGTAGCCGGGGAGCTTCTCCGTCTCGCCGCGGCCCAGGGCGTCGGCGATGTAGCGCGTCGTCGTCCGGCCCAGGCCGAGGTCGAACAACCCGAAATAGCCGAGGACGACCCAGGCCAGGGCCAGGATGCCGAAGAGGTCGTTCCCCAGGGCCCGGACGACGAGCGGGATGGAGAAGAAGCCGACGGCCAGGGGGACAACGAGCCCGAAGAGGTTCAGGACCGCGTTGCGGACGAGCAGGCTGTTTCGGACGTCCATGGGCATGAAGCTAG
>JBFYNT010000143.1:0-5066 GCA_041304225.1 Candidatus Aminicenantota bacterium | reverse complement strand
GGGCCCTTGGATTCTAACACATTCCCGCCCCAGGTCAAGAAGGGACCGGGGGAGCGTTGACAGGGCGGGCGCCCGGCCCCTATAATCCCCTAGAGAACGCCCGTCCAGGGAGGGACGCCATGACCGACGAATCCACGAACCGCGGCACCGAGCGATCGACGGCCCCCGGCGTCACCCGCATCGGGTCGACGACGGTCCTCAACGGGGACATCGAGGCCCACGAGGACGTGCTGGTCGAGGGGAAGCTCCAGGGCAAGATCACCCTGCCCTCGGGGACCTTGACCGTGGCCAAGGGCGCCCGGGTCGAAGCCGAGGTCCGGGTCCGCGCCCTCGTCCTCCACGGCGAGCTCAAGGGAACCGTCCGGGCCGCCGAGAAGACCGTGATCGCGGAGACGGCGGTCATGAGCGGCGACGTGATCACGCCCAAGATCACCATCGCCAACGGCGCCCGCTTCTCCGGCGGCATCCGGATGAAGGAATAGCGACGAAAGCGTTCCGGCTCCGTTCCGATTTCGCGCCCAGGGGCGATCAGGTCCAAGCCATCGACCGCCTGACCGAGGGCTTGGCCGCCGGGGCCCGCCACCAGGTCCTCAAGGGCGTCACCGGCTCGGGCAAGACCTTCACGATGGCCAACCTCATCGAGAAGGCCGGCCGGCCCGTGCTGGTCGTCTCCCACAACAAGACCCTGGCCGCCCAGCTCTACCAGGAGTTCAGGCGCTTCTTCCCGGCGAACGCCGTCGAATACTTCGTCAGCTACTACGACTACTATCAGCCCGAGGCCTTCATCGCCGCCTCGAACACCTACATCGCCAAAGAGGCGACGATCAACGACGAGATCGACCGCCTCCGCCTCTGCGCGACGAACTCGCTCTTCTCGCGCCGCGACGTCATCATCGTCGCCTCGGTCTCCTGCATCTACGGCATCGGGGCGCCCGAGACCTACTACGCCATGAGCTTCCCGCTCACGGTCGGCGACGTCCTCGGCCGCAAGGCCCTGCTCGACAAGCTCGTCGCCGTCCAGTACGAGCGCGAGGAAGGCGATTTCAAGCGCGGCTCATTCCGCGTCCGCGGCGACGTCGTCGAGGTCTTCCCGAGCTACGAGGACTCGGCCTACCGCGTCGAGCTCGAGGACGGCCGGATCAAGGCCATCTCGGCCGTCGATCCCCTCCTCGGCCGCGTCCGCGAGACGCTCGACACGGTCATGGTCCACCCCCGCACCTTCTTTTCCACGCCCGCGGAAACCATCCGCGCCGCCGTCGCGGGGATCGAGGCCGAGCTCGCGGACCAGATCGACCGCTTCCGGCGCCGCGGCATGGCCGTCGAGGCCGAACGCATCGAGGAGCGGACCCTTTACGACCTCGAGATGCTCCGGGAGTTCGGCTACTGCCCCGGCATCGAGAACTACTCCCGCCACCTGACGGGCCGCGCCGCCGGCGATCCCCCCTATACCCTGCTCGACTACTTCCCCGCCGACTTCCTGACCATCATCGACGAGTCCCACGTCACCGTCCCCCAGATCGGGGGCATGTACGCCGGCGACCGCTCGCGCAAGCTGACCCTGGTCGAACACGGCTTCCGCCTGCCCTCGGCCCTCGACAACCGGCCGCTCAACTTCGAGGAGTTCGAGGGCCGCGTCGGGCAGACCCTCTACGTCTCGGCCACCCCCGGCCTGTACGAGATCAAGAAGTCGCCGGGCCGGGTCGTCGAACAGGTCATCCGGCCGACCGGCCTGACCGATCCCGAGCTCGAGATCCGGCCCATCCGCGGCCAGGTCGACGACCTCATGGCCGAGATCCGGGCCCGGGCCGCCCGCAACGAGCGCGTCCTGGTCACCACGCTGACCAAGACGATGGCCGAGGACCTGGCCCGCCACTACCACGAGCTCGGCCTGCGCGTCCGCTACCTCCACTCCGAGGTCGAGACGCTCGACCGGGTCAAGGTCCTCCGCGACCTGCGCAAGGGGGAGTTCGACGCCCTCATCGGCATCAACCTCCTGCGCGAGGGCCTCGACCTGCCCGAGGTCTCTCTCGTGGCCATCCTCGACGCCGATAAAGAAGGCTTCCTCCGCTCCGCGACGGCCCTCATCCAGACCTTCGGCCGGGCCGCCCGCCACGTCGCCGGGAGAGCCATCCTCTACGCCGACGCCGTGACCGACTCCATGAAGGCGGCCATGGACGAGACGGCCCGCCGCCGCCGCATCCAGCAGGACTACAACGCCGCCCACGGCATCACGCCGCAGTCGATCGTCAAGGGCATCGACGAGGTCCTGACCTCGGTCTACGAGCGCGACTACCTCGACTACACCCGCCTGTCCGAGGACAAGGACATCTACCTCTCGCCGCACAGGCGCAAGAAACGCATGGACGAGCTGGCCAAGCTCATGAGGGAGGCCTCAGCCGCCCTCGAGTTCGAGAAGGCCGCCGCCTACCGCGACGAGCTGACCAAGCTCAAGAAGCGCGAGCTGGAGATGGGGCTTTAGGGGCCCGACGCGCCATGGCCGATCTCGAGGAACTCAAAGCCCGGGCAGGCGCCCTCCCGGCCAAGACCGGCATCTATTTCTTCAAGAGCGCCTCGGGCGAGGTCGTCTACATCGGCAAGGCCCGTTCCCTCCGCGACCGGGTCCGCTCCTACTTCCTGCCCGGGCCCGACTTCAAGGTCCGCAACATCCTCCGCGAGACGGCCGACATCGACTACATCCTGACGGGCTCGGAAAAGGAAGCCGCCTTCCTCGAGAACAACTACGTCCAGCAGCACCAGCCCCGCTTCAACCTCCGGCTCAAGGACGACAAGAGCTTCCCCTACCTCAAAGTGACGGCCGGCGAGGCCTGGCCCGGCATCTACTTCAGCCGCAAGGTCGAGCCTGACGGCTCGCGCTACTTCGGGCCGTTCAGCCCGGCCGGCCGGGCCCGTTCCTCCATCCACCTGGTCAACAAGCACTTCGGCGTAAGGGGTTGCGAGGAGGCCGTCTTCCGCCGCCGCAAGCGCCCCTGCCTCGAGCACGAGCTCGGGCTTTGCGCGGCGCCCTGCGTCGGATACGTCACCGAGGCCGACTACCGCGAGCGCGTCGAGGACGCCTGCCTCTTCCTCGAGGGCCGGATGCCCGAGCTGGCCAGGGCCGTCAAGGACAAGATGGCCCGCGCGGCGGCCGAGGAGAAGTTCGAGGAGGCCGCCCGCTGGCGCGATCTCCTGCGGACGATCGAGGACTATCGGGACCGGCCGGGCGCGATCTCCACGGCCCTCGAGGACCAGGACGTCGTCGGGCTCGTTCGCGACGGCGACCGGGCGGCGGCCTATGTCTTCTTCATGCGCAAGGGCAAGATCCGCAATTCGGACGCGCGGCTCATCGACGCGCCGGCCGCCGCGCCCGATGGCGAGGTCCTGGGACGGTTCCTGGCCGGTTTCTACCGCGATCATGAGGCCCCGGCCCGCCTCCTCCTGCCCGTCGCGCCGGCGCCAACGACCGGCCTCCAGGCCCTCCTCGGCTGGGCCAAGGCGCGCGTCCTCGTCCCGCGCGGCGGGAAGAACCGCAAGCTCGTCGACCTGGCGGGCCGAAACGCCGAGGCCTTCCTCCGGAAGCGGGCCCGCGAGGCCGGCCCCCTCGAAGCGCTGCAGGCCGTCCTCGGTCTCGCCGGCCCCCCCCATCACATCGAGGGGTTCGACATCTCCAACACCGGCGGCGAGGAATCGGTCGGCTCGCTCGTCGTCTTCCGGGACGGCCGGCCCGACACGGACGCCTACCGGAAGTTCCGCATACGGACCGTAGATGGCTCGAACGACGTCGCCAGCCTGGCCGAGGTCGTCACCCGCCGCTACCGCAAGCGGATCGAGGACGGCGCGCCCCTCCCCGACCTGGTCATGGTCGACGGCGGCAAGCCCCAGCTCGGCGCGGCGGCGAAAGCGCTGGCTTCGCTCGGCCTCGCCCAAATCCCCCTCGTCGCCATCGCCAAGAAAGAAGAGATCCTGTTCACCCCCGCGAATCGGGACGGCATCCGCCTCGAAAGGACCTCCCCCGCCCTCAAGCTGGTCCAGGCCGTCCGCGACGAGACCCACCGCTTCGCCATCGCCTTCCACCGCGGCCGTCGCGAGAAGAAGAGCTTCGCGTCGCTCCTCGACGGCATCCCCGGCCTAGGGCCCAAGAAGAGGACGGCGCTGCTAGCCCGCTACGGCTCGCTCGAGGCCATCCGCAGCGCCCCGCGGGGGGAGCTCGACGCGCTTGTCGGGGCGGCAGCCGCTGGAAAAGTGTTGGATCGGTTGAGCGAAGGCAAAGACTAAGAGGGACAGTCCCTCAGAGAACCAGCCGGACGAGCCAGCTCAGGGCCAGGGCGACCGCGATGCTGAGCCCCGCCGAAACGAACGCCCACTTCTTCCCGATCTCCTTCCACAGGATGACGAAGGTCGACAGGCACGGGATGAAGAAGCTGATGAAGACCGTGAAGACAACGATCTGCTCGCGGGTGATGGCCGTCATGAGGTTCTGGTAGTCCACGCCGAGCGCCTGGAGCATCATGATGAGCGACAGCTCCTTGCGCAGAAAGCCGAAAACCAGGGTCACGCCCAGATCGTGAGGCAGGCCGAGGCCCTTGACGACGAGCGGAGCGAGGACGTCGTTGATCCAGCGGTCGGCCCGGAAGTAGCTCAGCAGGCTCAACACCAGGCTGCCGCCGATGAGCAGCGGCCAGGCGAACTTGACGAACGAATAGACCTGGAGCCAGGTCTTGCGGAGGATGGAGCTCAGGCGGGGCGCCTTGAGCGAGGGGATCTCCAGGATCAGCCCCGGCGACGGCTCCTTCATGAACCGGCTGATGACCCAGCCGACGAGGGCCACGACGAGCAGGTTGGCCGCATAGAAGCCCATGGCCCAGAACGGGCCCAGGTAGAAGCCCACCAGGGCCAGGACGATGGTCGTCCGGGCCGAGCACGGGATGAAGGGGATGAGGAGCGAGGTCAGGATCCGGTCGCGCTGCGATTCGAGGATCCGGGTCGAGACGATCGCCGGGACGTTGCAGCCGAAGCCCAGGATGAAGGGCGAGACCGACTTGCCGTGGAGCCCGATCCGGTGCATGAAG
>JBFYNT010000142.1:0-6908 GCA_041304225.1 Candidatus Aminicenantota bacterium | reverse complement strand
CAATATCTTCACCGACGAGTTCTTCGCCCGGCTCGACCCGGGCTTCTTCAAGGGCCTGGCCGACCTCTCGACCGGGGTCGGCGACCTGGGCCTCTTCGGGGTCGTCGGCTCGCTCGTCTCGGCCTCGTTCCTCTTCTCGACCCTCATCACGACCATCAACCAGGTCTTCCGGACGAACTACCATCGCTCCTTCATCTACAACCGGCTCATCGAGTTCCTGCTGATGTTCGTCGTCGGCATCTTCATGTTCTTCTCGCTGGCCATGACGGCCGTCTGGACGGCCCTGGGGCGGACCCTCGAGTCGAGCGAGCTCGTCCGGACGACGCTCAATCCCGAGGCCGTGGCGATGGTCAACAACGTCTTCCTGAAGTATCTCATCCCCTACGCCCTGGGCGTGCTGATGTTCTTCGTCCTCTACAAGTTCGTCCCCGAGACCAAGGTCCACACCCGGGCCGCCCTCATCCCGGCCGTCGTCGCCGCCCTGCTCTTCGAGGTCTTCAAGCGGGCTTTCGCCTTCTACGTCGTCCACTTCTCCGCGGTCGGGATCGTCCTCAGCAAGATCCTCCAGGGCACGCTGACCTCGGTCCTGTTCTTCCTGCTGTGGATCACGTCCTCGTTGGTCATCCTGCTGTGGGGGGCGGAGCTGGCCGCCGTGCTGAACGAGAAGTACGAGGCCGGCGCGGTCGCGCCTAGGTGAGCCGCTCCAAATAATCCTGGACCGACAGGGCCGCGTGGACGCCCGTGCCCACGGCGGTGGCGATCTGCTTGGGACAGGCGTCGGAGACGTCCCCGGCGGCAAAGACGCCCGGGACGGACGTTTGCATGCTGGCGTCGACCTTGACCTGCCCCCATTCGTTGAGCTCGAGGAACCCCGCCAGGAACCCGGTCTGGGGCGTGGTGCCGATCGAGACGAAGAGCCCCGAGACGGGCAGGCTGGAGGAGACGTTGTCCTTGAGGTTCCGGACGGTCACGGACGCGACCCGGGACTCCCCCTCGACGGCGCAGACGACGGTGTCGAGGAGGACGCGGACCTTGGGATTGGCGGCCAGCCGCTCCTGGTAGATCCTCTCGCCGCGGAACTTGTCCCGGCGATGGACGAGGGTCACGGAGCGGGCGAAGCGGGTCAGGTAGAGGGCTTCCTTGAGGGCGTTGTCCCCGCCGCCGACGACGGCGATGTCCTTCCCGGTGAAAAAGGCCCCGTCGCAGACGGCGCAGTAGGACACGCCCGAGCCTATCAGGCGCTCCTCTCCGGGGACGCCCAGGCGGCGGTAGGAAGACCCGGTGGCCACGATGACCGCCCGGGCCTCATACGCGGCGCCGTGGCCTTTGACCACGAATCCGCTCCCCGACTTAGCAAGCGAGAGAGCCTCGTCCGATTCGATCCGGGCGCCGAACGTCTCCGCCTGCTTGCGGAAGCCCCGCATGAGGTCGAAGGGGGTGACTCCGGTCGGGAAGCCGGGGTAGTTCTCGACCCAGTCGGTGAGCAGGATCTGGCCTCCGGGCATGGCCTTCTCTAGGACGACCGTCGAGAGCCGGGCCCGCCCCGTGTATAGAGCGGCGGCCAGGCCGGCCGGTCCGGCCCCGACGATGACGACGTCCCGGGGCTCGCCCATGGGCCGATCAGAGGTGCTTGGCGATGAGCTCGACGAGCTTGGCCTTGGGCATGAAGCCGACGACCTTCTCCTTGACCTGGCCGCCCTTATAGAGGATGAGCGTCGGAATGGCCATGACGCCGTAGGTCTGGGGCGTCTGGCCGTTGTCGTCGACGTTCATCTTGACCACCTTGAGCTTGCCCTTGTGGGCCTCGGCGATCTCCTCGACGAGCGGGGCGATCATCTGGCAGGGGCCGCACCAGGGGGCCCAAAAGTCCACGAGAACGGGCAGGTCGGACTTGAGGACGTCGGCGTCGAAGCCGGCGTCGGTGCCTGTGAGGATGGCGTCAGACATGGGTGTCTCCAATTCCTAGTATTATTGTAGTATATCGGCGAGTCCCCATGATAGCGGCTCGCCCGAGCCTTGTCAAACACACGGCTATTCCGCCCAGCCGAGCTTCTCTTTGACCAGGTCGTAATAGGACCGTTTGGGCGAGGTGACGAGCTGGAGCTCGAAGGGGGCCTTGCGGACCTCGACCAGGTCGTTCGCGGCCATGGCCCCGCCGCGCTGGCCGTCGAGGGTCATGTGGACCTCCTCCCCGCCCGTCAGGAGCCGGACGCCGACCGTGGAGGTCGCCGGCACGGCCATGGGCCGGAACGAGAGGGTGTGCGGGCAGATGGGCGTCAGGAGGATGGCCGGGACCTTGGGGTGGAGGATAGGCCCGCCGGCCGAAAGCGAATAGGCCGTCGATCCGGTCGGGGTCGAGACGATCAGGCCGTCGGCCTTGAGGATGGCCACGTCGCGGCCGTCGACGAGCAGGGCCAGCTCGATCATCCGGGACTTGGCGCCCTTGGTGACGACGACGTCGTTCAGGCAATAGGCGATCTCGTTCCCGGTCCGGGCCTCGATCAGCCAGCGCGGGCTGACCAGGGAGCCGCCGTCCGCCAGGAAGCGGTCGAGCGTCGACAGGGCCTCGCTGACCGGGATCTCCGTGAGGAAGCCCAGCCGGCCCAGGTTGACGCCCATGACCGGCACGCCGGCCCGGGCCGCGTGGTGGGCGACGCTGAGGAGCGTCCCGTCGCCGCCGAGGACGACGACCAGGTCCGAGGCGGGCGCGACGGCCTCGCGGGCCGTCCCGTCGGGGCGGCCGAGCATGCGGGCCGCGGCCTCCTCCAGGACGCAGACGACGCCCCGGCCCTCGAGGGATTCGACGACCATCTTGAGGATGCCCTCGACCGACGGCGCGTGTGGCTTGATGACGATGCCGGCTCGGCGAACGCTAGTCATGGCGGGAGGCCTCCTTGATCCAGGCTGGGACGAGGTCCCTGTTGATATCCGGCTGGCCCTTGAGCCACAGGACGAAGAACTCGACGTTGCCCTTCTGGCCGTGCGTCGAGCAGCGGATGAGCCCGGCCGGGCCGAAGCCGAACGCGCGGGCGCCTTCGACGACCCGCGTCAGCACTTCGGCGTGGACGGCCGCGTCGCGGACGACGCCCTTCTCCCCGACATCCTTCGGGCCGGCCTCGAATTGGGGCTTGACGAGGGAGACGACCGTCCCCGCGCCGGGCAGGGCCGCGAGCGCCGGGAGGATCTTGAGGACGGAGATGAACGAGACGTCCATGGTGACGAGGTCCGGCGGCCCGGGCAGGTCGGCCGGGACGAGCGCGCGGGCGTTCCTCTCGACGAGCGCGACCCGCGGGTCCTTGGCCAGGCTCCAGTCGATCTGCTTGGTATCGACGTCGACGGCGTAGACGCGGGCCGCGCCCCGCTTCAACAGGCAATCGACGAACCCCCCGGTCGAGGCCCCGACATCGAGGGCGGCCTTGCCGGCGACGTCGACCCCGAACCGTTCCAGGGCCTCCTCGAGCTTCAGACCGCCGCGGCCGACGAAGGGCAGGGGCTTGGCAACCTCGAGCGGCGCCTCCGAGTCAACGAGCTCACCGGGCTTCTCGACGCGCCGCGGCCCGCTCGTGACCAGGCCGGCCATGATCAGGGCCTGGGCCTTCTCCGGGCTCGGGGCGAGCCCTCGGGCGGCCAGAAGCTTGTCCGCGCGCTCTTTCATCGCCGCTTCAGGGACGGGGCGTCTGGTGGAATTCCCCGATCCGCCGGACCAGTCCGGGGACATCGAGGCCCAGCGCGGCCCGGATCTCGTCGGACTTGCCCACGGGATAGACCTCGGCCGGTAATCCGATGGCCTTGAACCGGACCTCGAACCGGCCTTCCCGGTCGAGGAGCTCGCGCACGGCGCTCCCGGCCCCGCCGTCGACCACGCCCTCCTCGAGGGTGATGAAGGTCCGGCCCTGGCCGCCGAAGCGCAGGACCATGTCCCGGTCGAGCGGCTTGACGAAGCGGGCGTTGACGACGGCGAAGGACATCCCCTCCTTCTCCAGGGCCTCGGCGGCCTCGAGGGCTGGCTGGACCATGTGGCCGAAGGCGAACAGGACGTCCCGCCCGTCGCGGACGAGCTCGGCCCGCCCCAGCGGCAGGGCCTTGAGCTCGGCGTCCATGGGCACGCCCAGGCCCTTGGCCTTGGGGAAGCGGACCGAGGCCGGATGGCCGTAAGCCAGGGCCGACCAGAGCATGTGCCGGAGCTCGTTCTCGTCCTTGGGGGCCATGACGATCATGTGGGGCATCGTCCGGAGGTAGGCGAGGTCGTTGACGCCCTGGTGGGTCGGCCCGTCGTCGGGCACGATGCCGGCCCGGTCGAGGACGAAGACGACCGGCAGGTCCATCAGGCAGACGTCGTGGTAGACCTGGTCGTAGGCCCGCTGGAGGAAGGTCGAGTAGATGGCCACGACCGGCTTCCAGCCGGAGACGGCCAGTCCCGCGGCGAAGGTCACGGCGTGCTGTTCGGCGATGCCGACGTCGAAGAAGCGGTCGGGCAGCTTCTCGGAGAACTCCTTGAGACCCGTGCCCTCGCCCATGGCCGCCGTGATGGCCAGGACCTTGGGGTCCTTCCCGGCGATCTCGATCATGGCGTCGCCGAAGACGGCCGAGTACGAAGGCCCCCACTCGCGGCTGAGGGGCTCGCCCGTCGCGACCTTGAACGGCCCGGCGCCGTGGAACTTCTCGGGGTGCATCCGGGCCGGCTGGTAGCCCTTGCCCTTCTGGGTCACGCATTGGATGAGGACGGGGCCGTCGTAGGTCTTGGCCGTCTCGAAGGCCTCGACGAGCGAGCGGACGTTGTGGCCGTGGACCGGCCCGATGTAGCGGAGGCCGAGCTCCTTGAACACCAGGCCCGGGAACAGGATCTTTTTGACCAGCTCTTCGAGGGCCCGGCCGGATTTTATGACCGCGTCGCCCAGCCAGGGCAGGCGGCGCAGGAGCGACTTGGCCTGGTCCTTCATCCGGATGTAGCGCTGGCCCGAGACGAGATAGGAGAAGTACTTCGACCAGGCCCCGACGTTGATGGAGATGGACATCTCGTTGAAATTGAGGACGATGATCAGCCGCTCGCGCAGGTGGCCGATCTGGTTGAGGGCCTCGAGGGCCACGCCGCCCGTCAGGCTGCCGTCGCCGACCACGGCGACGACGTGGTGCTTCTCGCAGGCCTTGTCCCGGGCCACGGCCATGCCCAGGGCGGCCGACAGGGCGGTCGAGGCGTGGCCGGTGTTGAAGGCGTCGTGCTCGCTCTCCTCGCGGCAGGGGAAGCCGAGGAGGCCGCCGCAGCGCCGCAGCCCCGGGAAGAGCGCCCGTCGGCCCGTCAGGATCTTGTGGGCGTAGCACTGATGGCCGACGTCCCAGACGATCTTGTCGCGGGGCGAGTCGAAGGCCAGGTGGAGGGCCAGGGTCAGCTCGACGACGCCCAGGTTCGAGCCGAGATGGCCGCCGTTCTTGGCCACCGTATCGAGAATGAGGCCACGGACCTCCATGGCCAGGGTCGAGAGCTCTTCTTCGCTGAGCGTCCGCAGGTCGGCCGGTTCGCGGATTTTGTCGAGGATCGCGGCCATGTCGGTTCCTTCCGTCTCAGGCGTCGCCGCTCCCTTTATCTTCCCCCTCCTCTTCGGCCTCGAAGTCCTCGGCCTTGAGGTGGCCCTTCTCGTCCTTGAGCAGGATCTCGACCTTGCGCTCGGCCTTGTCGAGCTCCGCGCGGAGGAAGCGCGACATCTTGACGCCCTTCTCGAACAGGGCCAGCGATTCGTTGAGCGAAACGCCCCCTTTTTCGAGCTTGGCCACGATCTGCTCGAGCTCCGCCAGGGCCTTTTCGAACGTCAGATTGGTCATGAGCCCTCCTTGAGGAACCGGGATTCGAGGAGCTTCTTGCGGTCGACGGACTCCACGCGGGCCCGGAACTCACCCTTGAGGTAGGCGACGTCCACGGCCTCGCCCGGGGCGACGTCCTCGATCCGCGCGGCCACCCGCAGGCCGCCTTCCTTCCAGACGACCGCGTAACCCTTGCGTAGAGGGGCGAGCGGGCTGAGGGCGTCGAGCGCGGCCGTGAGCCGGTCCCAGGCCGCTCGCTGCCCGTCGACCGTCCGCCGGGCGAGGTTGGCGAGCTTCTCCGCGGCCAGCAGGGCCGCGCCCTTCTGCCGGGCGATCGTCCGCTGCTCCGCGCGGACGACGTTCCGTCCCCGCGTCTCGAGGTCGTCGATGCGCCGGGCCAGGTTGGCCAGCCGGACCTGGAAGTTCTGGAAGATGCGGTTCCGGGCCAGGCCGTCGACCTCGCCCCGGCGGTCGCGCAGGCCGTAGCGCAGGAGGTCGGCCAGCCGCCGGGCCGCGCCGTCGATCCTCTCGACGAAGGCCTCCTCCGTGGCGATGACCATCTCGGCGGCCGCCGACGGCGTCGGGGCCCGCAGGTCGGCGACGAAGTCGGCGATGGTGAAGTCGACCTCGTGCCCGACGGCCGAGATGACCGGGACGGGAGAGCGGGCGATGGCCCGGGCCACGGGCTCCTCGTTGAAAGCCCAGAGGTCCTCGATGGAGCCGCCGCCGCGGCCGACGATGAGGACCTCGATGCCGGGCCGCGCGCCGAGGGCGTCGAGGCCCTCGACGATCTCGGCGGCCGCGCCCTCGCCCTGGACCCGGGCCGGATAGATGACGACGTGGAGGCGGGCGTAGCGCCGCTCGAGGACGCGCAGGATGTCGCGGATGGCGGCGCCGGTCGGCGAGGTCACGACGCCGATCGTCCGCGGCCGGAGGGGGAGCTTCCGCTTGCGGGCCTCGTCGAACAGGCCTTCGGCCCGGAGCTTCTCCTTGAGCTGCTCGAAGGCCAGCTGGAGGGCGCCCTTGCCCTTGGGCTCGACCTGGTCGACGTAGAGCTGGTAGTCGCCGCGGGGCTCGTAGACGCTGACCTTGCCCCGGCAGACGACCTTGAG
>JBFYNT010000141.1:0-2648 GCA_041304225.1 Candidatus Aminicenantota bacterium | reverse complement strand
AGAGAAACTGATAAGGAAAACTGATAAAGGGTAGGTTTGACCCCTTCTGTCGGCCCCTTCCGTTCTTATTTGGTCTTGATGACCCGGATGGGCAGGACGATCGTCGGGATGCCCTTGAACTGCAGGATGCGCTGGATGCTGTAGGCCGTCTGGTTGTGAAGGAGCCGGGTGAACAGGTTCTCCTCTTCGAAGACGAGCTTGCCGACGAAGAAGACGGCCTTGTTGTAGCGCCGCTGGAGCTCCTCGCAGCGCTGCTCGACGACGTCGAGCGTGTCGGTGTCGACGGAGTGGATGGACTCGGCGTGGAAGCCGAAGGTGTTGGCCAGCCCGACGTACTTCCTGAGCTCGTCGCCGATGTGGAGCTCCAGGTTCTTGACCTCCTCGGCCCCCTTGAAGTTCTTCCAGTCGACGACGCCGATGGAGATGAAGACGAAGTTCTTGAAGTAGTTCGGGAAGATGCGGTGGATGTTGAGGAAGGAGTGGATGCCCAGCCCGGCGAAGTTGCGCACGAACAGCACGGCCGTCGGCGCCGACTCGTCCCGGGCCGGCACCTCGCGCCGCTTGGTCATCTGCTGGACCTGGGCCATGACGTCGTCGAGGCGCTTCATCATGTCCTTGACCTTGTTGTAATGCCGCCGGACGAGGAGGCAGATGGCAATGAAGGAAAGGGTGATGAGCAGAGTGATCCAGCCGCCCTCCTTGAACTTGATGGCCACCGTCACGGCCAGGATGGACAGGGACATCAGCAGGCCGATGAGGTTGATCGTCAGCTTCTTGGCCCGGTGGGGGGCCGGCGTCTTCAGCCAGTGGAGGCACATGCCGAGCTGCGCCAGCGAGAAGTCCAGGAAGACGTTGATGCTGTACATGACGACCAGGACCTGGACCGAACCCCGGGTGAAGACGAGGATGAGGATCGAGGCCAGGCCCATGAACAGGATGCCGTTCTGGACGACCAGGCGCTCGGACAAATGCATGAGGCGGTTCGGCACCCAGGAATCGATGGCCATGTTCCCCAGGACCCGCGGGCCGTCGATGAAGCCCGTCTGGGCGGCGACGAACAGGATGGCCCCTTCGGACACCAGGATAAGACCCAGGAGCCAGACGCCCAGGGGGAAGCCGCCGACCGTCCATTGCCCGAGGAGCATCTCGATGAGCGAAGCATTGAGGGTCTTGCCCGCGACGTGCTGGACGTTGGTCAGCAGGTAGCAGACGAGCAGGCCGCCGGCGGTGAACGACAGCGAGGCGGCCATCAGGACCATCGTCTTCTTGCCGGTCTTGACCCGGGGCGGCCGGAGGATCTGGAGCCCGTTGGCGACGGCTTCGATGCCCGTGTAGGTGCCGCCGCCGAGGCTGTAAGCCCTCAGCAGGATGAAGGCCATGGCCCCGAAGCCGAGCTGCTGGATGCCCTGGCGCGTCTCCCGGATGGTGTCGACGAAGAGCGTCGGTGTCGCCGAGACGTGAGAGAAGATGCCGTAGAGGATGAGGCCGACATGGGAGACGAAGAAGAACAGGAAGATCGGCGTCAGCACGGCCACCGATTCCTTGACGCCCCGGAGGTTGAGCAGGACGAGGAACAGGGTGACGATCAGGATGAGCGTCAGCTTGTGCTGGAAGTAGCCCGGCGGCAGGAAGCTCAACACGGCCTCGACGCCGCTGGAGATGGAGATGCTGATCGTCAGCATGTAGTCCACGACCAGGGCGCAGCCGGAGACGAGCCCGAAGACCGGCCCCAGGAGCTTGGTGGCCACGACGTAGCCGCCGCCGCCCGTCGGGAAGAGCTCGATGATCTGCGAGTAGCTGGCCGAGATGGTGATGACCGTGACCGCGGTCATGAGGGCCAGGTAAAGGGCCAGGTGGCGGTGGTCGCCGAGCGAGAGGAAGGCCTCCTGGGGACCGTAGTTCGACGAGCTCAGCCCGTCCGCGCCGAGGCCGACCCAGGCGAAGAAGGCGACGAGCGAGAGCCGGTGGAAGATGCGCGGATCGCGGACGTTCTTCCCGCCGCCGATGAGGATCCTCTTGATCCTGTCCCACGGCTTCATGCCCCGAATATATATCTAAATCCGCGCGGTCGGCAAGCCGCTCATTTGACAGCCCGGGGACCATGTGCTACTTTTTTCTCGGATAATCATGAATATCAACATTTTCAAGATCATCGCCGAAGCCGACATCGTCGTCCAGTTGATACTCCTGCTCCTCGTCTTTTTCTCCGTCTTTTCCTGGGCCATCATCTTCTATAAAGCCAAGACCATCAAGTCCGCGGTCAGGCAGTCCGAACGGTTCCTCGAGGCCTTCCGCCGGAGCAAGAGCCTGGGCGAGGTCAACGAGGCCGCCAAGCGGCTCCGGGCCAGCCCGCTGGCCGTCATCTTCCTCGCCGGCAACGAGGAGCTGGCCTACCAGTCGAAGTCCACGGGCGAGAACGGCTGGACCGGCACGAAGACCGAGAGCCTCAGCCGGGCCCTGCTCAAGGCTTCGAACGCCGAGGTGGCGCGGCTGGAGAAGATGATGTTCTTCCTGGCCACGACCGGCAGCGTCTCGCCGTTCATCGGCCTCTTCGGCACGGTCTGGGGCATCATGATCTCCTTCGTCCGCATCGGGGCCATGCGCTCGGCCAGCCTCCAGGTCGTCGCCCCGGGCATCGCCGAGGCCCT
>JBFYNT010000140.1:0-4944 GCA_041304225.1 Candidatus Aminicenantota bacterium | reverse complement strand
GTCAAGGGCCGCTCGGCATAGCGTGTTGAGGACGGGAGGATTTCGATGGAGGAGGGCTTCCGATGATGATCTCGGCGGACGTTTGGAATAAGGCCTCCGTACAGAGGCGCTAAATCGGCATCAATCTCATGGGGCTAACGGATCCCGCTATTTCCTCTTCGTGCCCGAGATCGCCGCGTCTCCGAACTCCAGGGACAGCGTTCCGATCAACTTGTCCTCGGCCACGACGGCCGAGTAGCGGATGACCATGTTGCCGCCGACGGTCACGGCGAACTTCACCGTGCCGTCCTCGAACGTGAGGTCGGCCATCTCCGTGCTGCCCGACATGCCCGTGTACTTGCCGGTCAGCTTGCCGTCCTTCATCGAGAACTCGAAGACGAACTCGCGGGAGCCATCCTCCATCTTGACGTCCCAAGTCCCCAGGAGCGCGTCGTACTTTTGATCCTGGGCCTGGGCCCGTCCGGCCCCCGAGCAGACCAGGGCGGAGACGAGGATCAACGCGATCGTTCTGATGATCTTCACGGACATGCCTGTCTCTCCTATGATCGTTATGGCGAGGGCATTATACACGGATCCGGACCTGCGCCAGCGGCCCGGCCGCCGTTCAGTACTCGACCGCGGTCTCCACCGTGAAGAACTTGTAGTCCTTATAGAGGATGATGGTCAGCGACCGGACCTGGACCAGGCCGTGCTTGATATAAGCCTCCTCGGTCGTGTCCTTGCTCGGGAAGCGCAGGCCACCCTTCTCCTGCCCGTACTCGGTCACCGAGGTCAGGCGGGGCTCGGCGCCCATGCGCTTCGCCGCCTCCCGGATGATCTCGAAATTGCCGACGGAGGCCTGGTCCCAGGCGATCTTCAGGATGGACGCGTCGTCCTCGCGGATCCAGAGCCGGCCCGTGCAGTGGATGTGATCGAGCGGGACCTTCGAGACCGCGTCGACGACCAGGACCTTCTTGCCCTTCTCCGTCTCCTCGCCGACGATCTTGTAGTCGTGCAGCTCCTGGACGGCCGCGCCGAGCAGGCCGATGGGGCCGAAGAGGGCGTTCTCCACCCGGATCGTCATCGTCGTCAGGACGGCTTCCCGTTCCTTCTTCTTCCGGCCGTTCTCCTCGACGAGGATACGGTTCTCCGTCTTGTGGGAGCCCCGGCGGACGAACTGGTAGTCATAGACGTAGGTGTTGGCGTAGTAGGGCGTCTTGATCGACTTGGAGGCGTAGGACATGCCGCCGGGCCGGGGGATCGAGACGTCGGGCGCTTCTTCCGTCATCGAGTAGGTCCGCTCTTCGATCTTCTCCAGGCAGGTGAAGTCGAGGGCCGCCCGCTCGAGCTTGGCGCAATACTCTTTGGTCCGCTCGAGGATGAGGGCCAGCCGGGCGTCCGTCGGCGGCTCCTGGGAGGTTCGCAACAGGGAAGGGCCGGCCGCGAGGCCGAGGGCCAGGAGCGCGGCCAGAGGAACGAACCGGACGTGTCGGGTCATGACGGGCTCCTTTTCATCTTCTCCAGCAGGTCGCGAACGAGCTTTTCCCGGTCCTTGAGGGCTTCCCGGTACCCGTGGGCCTGGGTATGATGGAGCTCCGAGCGCATGTCCTCGAGCTCCTTTTCGAGCAGTTCTGTGACGATGTCCCGTTCGGCCGGGCCGAGTTCGATGGTCATGTCCGACCTCCCTGCGCCGATCTGATACCAATATAAGCCCTCCGTCCCCCGATTTCAATCCCACCGGTCCGGCCGTTGACGCCCTCCCGGCGCGGTGCTATCCTTTGTCTAGACCCAGCGATCGGGAAGACAAAGCCCGCGAACGAAGGAGGCCCCATGTCCCACCGTCATTTTATCGTCATCCTGGCGTCCGTCCTGCTCGTCTCGTCCGCCCTCGCCGGCGCCGAGGTCAAGCTGACGGCCCTGACCCTCCAAAGCGGCAAGACCGTCGAGATCAACTTCGCCAAGACGTCCCGCGCGCCCTCCCGCGCGGCCATGCAGGCGACCCTCCTTTTCGATAACGGCCAGGCCTCGGTCAAGCTGAAATACGAGAAGATGGAGCCGGCCATCCTTTTCGCCGGCGACATCTCGGCCTACGTCCTTTGGGCCGTGACCCCCGACGGTACCACGGAGAATCTCGGCGAGGTCATCGCCGACAAGAAGAGCTCGTCGGGCACCCTCCAGGCCTACTCCGGGAAGAAGGCCTTCGCGCTGATGGTGACGGCCGAACCGTTCGCCACGGTCACCAGGCCGGCGGAGCTGGTGGTTTTCGTCTCCGGCGAGGTCCAAGGCCTGAACATCGCCAACACCCCCTTCACCTTCAAGGAGTTCACGACGGAGTACAAGGGCGCCCTGGACTCGATCTCGGGCGTCCAGTACAACGATCCGCAGCCGGCCGCCGTCAAGCAGGCCAGCAAAGCCATGGAGATCGCCGGCAAACTCAATGCCGCCGAGGTCAATCCGAAGGCCATGGACGGCGCCCAGATCGCCTTCGGCAAAGCGATGGCCGCCGCGAACGACAAGAAGACCATGGCCGACCAGGCCCGGATCGCCGTCCAGCTGGCCTCGCAGGCCATCAAGGACACCGTCAAGCTCACAGAGGAAAAGGCGGCCGCCGAGGCCGAGGCCAAGCGCCTGGCCGAGAAAGCAGCCCTCGAAGCCAGGGCGACCACGGCCGAAGGCGAATCGGCCCGGATCGCCCAGGAGCTCAAGGAGGTCCAGATCCAGCGTGAGGCCCTGGCCGCCGAGACGCGAAGCCTGGCCCAGCTGACGGAGAAGCTGGAGACCGAGAAGAACGCCATCGCCGCCGACCGCGACCAGGTCGCCGCCGAGAAGAACGCCCTGGGCGCCGAGCGCGACGTCATCAAGAAGGAGCGCGACGAGCTGGCCGGGATGCTCAAAGGCGCCCTGTCCTCGGTCGCGGAGACGACCGAGACCGCCCGCGGCGTCATCGTCAGCCTGTCCGGGATCCTCTTCGACGTCGGGAAGGCCACCCTCAAGCCGGCCTCCCAGCTCACGGTGGCCAAGCTGGCCGGCATCCTGATGGTCTTCCCCCAGATGAACCTCAGCATCGAGGGCTTCACGGATTCCACGGGCTCCGCCGAGCTCAACATGAGGCTGTCCATGGACCGGGCCCGCGCGGTCTACGAGTTCCTGATGACCCAGGGCATCTCCAACAGCCGGATGAAGTACCAAGGCTTCGGCCCCGAGAATCCGGTCGCGCCGAACGACACGGAGGCCAACCGGGCCAAGAACCGGCGGGTCGAGGTCGTCCTGACCCAGGCGCCGCGGACCCCCTGAGGCCGCCCCTCCGGGCCTCCGTCCCTCGGAGATCCCGGCCCGGCCCGGCGGCGGGCCTTTCGAAGCGGGAACCTTTGACCCCGGACATCCGTCTCTAGGAACGAGAGTCGAAGTCCGAGGTGCATCATGAAAAAGTGGATCTTCCGCCTATTCTCCCTGGCCCTGCTCCTGACGTTCTTCTATTTCCTGTTCGCCTGCGGTAAGCCGAAGGTCGAGACCAAGCTGGTCGCCGTCTCCCGGGGAGATATCCGGGAGAAGGCCCTGGCCGTCGGCACGATCGAGCCGGAAAAGGAGATCAAGGTCAAGTCGACCATCCCCGGCATCGTCGCCGAGGTCCTTTTCAAGGTCGGCGACGCGGTCAAGGCGGGCGCGCCGCTGTTCAAGATCTCGCCCAATCCCACCCCGATCGAATACGTCGAGACCCGCCGGGCCATGGAGCTGGCCGAGGTGACCATGCAGAAGCTCAAGAGCGACTGGACGCGCCAGCTCGAGCTCTTCAAGGGCAACCTCATCTCCCGGTCCGAGATGGACGCCACGGAGGGCCTGTACAAGGAAGCCGAGCTGAGGTTCCGGACATCCTCGGAGCGCCTGGAGCTGCTCGAGAAAGGCCGCATCCGCATGTCCAACCGGGACATCGACTCGCTCATCAAGTCGCCCATCTCCGGGATCATCCTGGCCCAGAGCGTCTTCCAGGGCGATCCCGTCGTCCCCCTGACGAACTTCCAGCCGGGGACGGAGCTCTGCTCGCTGGCCGACATGGCCAGCCTGCTGTTCAAGGGCACGGTCGACGAGATCGACGTCGGCAAGCTCACCGACGGGATGGCCGCCGAGATCCAGATCGGCGCCCTGCCAGAGGCCAAGATCCCCGGCCGCGTCGACCGCATCTTTCCCAAGGCCAAGAAGGAAGGCAACGCGACCCTCTTCGACATCTGGATCCTCATCGATGAGGTGTCCGGGGCGACGCTCCGGGCCGGCTTTTCGGCCACGGCCAGCATCCAGATCCGCGAGCGCATGCAGGTCGCCCTGCTCCCCGAGCGGCTCGTCCTCTTCGAGGACGGCAAGAAGTACGTCGAGGTTCCCGATGGCGAGAAGACGAAGAAGGTCGAGGTGCGGACCGGATTATCCGACGGCCTGAACATCGAGATCCTCGACGGCGTCAAGGAAGGGGACCAGGTCGTGGAAAGGCCGCCCCGGGAGATCAAGTGATCGGCATTTTCTTTCGCAATCTCGTCCGGGACTTGGTCCGCCAGCCCCTGCGGACCGCCCTGACGCTGTCGGGAGTTGTCTGGGGGACGTTCTCGGTCGTCCTGCTCCTGGCCTTCGGCGATTCCGTATCGAAGGCCCAGATCAAGCGCTTCCACGGCATGGGCCAAGGCATCGTCCTCGTCTTCCCCTCGCGAACGACCCTCGCCTGGCAGGGCTTTCTCAAAGGCAAGGCCGTGCGGGTCACTCCGGAAACGGTCGAGGCCATCCCGGAGAAAGTCCCCGGCATCGAGCTCATCAGCCCGGAGTTCGTCGGCAGCCGGCTCATCCGCTTCGGTCGGAAGGAATTCCGCAACACCGTCCGCGGCGTCAATCCCCAGTTCGAGCTCATGCGCAACACCATCGCCGAACGGGGGCGCTTCATCGATCCCGAGGACATGGCCGGGCGGAAGCGGGTCTGCTTCATCG
>JBFYNT010000139.1:0-3786 GCA_041304225.1 Candidatus Aminicenantota bacterium | reverse complement strand
AGCGGGGGGCCATGGCCGACCGGGAGAGCATGGGCCGCGCGCCCCGTCTGGCGGCCCGGCCCGCCGCCGCGGGCGAGGTGCCCGTCGGCGCGGTGGTCGTCCGCGGGGGCGAGATAGTCTCCCAAGGCGCGAACCGCCCCGTCGCGGCGTCCGATCCGACCGCCCACGCCGAGATCGTCGCGCTCCGCCGGGCGGCCCGTAAGGCCGCGAACTACCGGCTGACGGACTGCGACCTGTTCGTGACCGTCGAGCCCTGCGCCATGTGCCTCGGGGCCGTGGTCCAGGCCCGGATCCGGCGGCTCGTCTATGGCGCGGCCGATCCGAAGGCCGGGGCCGTCCGTTCGACGATGCGCTTCCCGTTCGACCGGCTCAATCACCGTCCCGAGATCGTCGGCGGGGTGAGGGCGGACGAGGCGTCCGGGCTGCTGCGCGAATTCTTCCGGGCCCGTAGAAAGCGCCGGGCGTTTCGGTTATAATCGGTGTTCGTTTCGCGTCTCGAATTGCGGAGAGGTGGCCGAGTGGTTGAAGGCGACGGTCTCGAAAACCGTTATCTCGAGCGATTGGGATCGCGGGTTCGAATCCCGCCCTCTCCGCCAACGATATCCCCGTCATGACCAAGATCCCGCTCGTCGTCACCGGTTTCGGCCACGTCGGACGCGCCTTCTTCTCGCTCCTTCGCGAGAAAAGCGAGGACCTCCGGAGACGATACGGGCTCGAACCCGAGATCCTGGCCGTCGCCCGCGCGGAGGGCTGCTTTCACAGCGGTTCGGCCCTCGACCTCCGACACGTCTCCCGCGGCGGCGACGTCTGGACCGCCGGCAATCCGGCCTGGCGGGAAGGGCTCCGGGCGACGGACATCATCACGGAGCTCGGACCGGGGGGGTGCCTGGTCGAATGCACCCTCTCCGACCTGGAGACGGGCGAGCCCGGCCTCTCTTATATCAAGGCCGCCTTCCGGGGCGGGTGGCACGCGGTCGCCGCGAGCAAGGGGGCGCTGGTCGTCGGATTGCCCGAGCTCAAAGCCCTGGCCGCGGAGAAGGGCGTCTTCCTCAAGTTCAGCGGGGCCACGGCCGCCGCGCTGCCGACGCTCGATGTCGGCCTGTTCTCTCTCGCCGGGGCCCGCATCGAGGGCATCCAGGGCGTTCTCAACGGCACCTCGAACTACATCCTGACCCGCATGGGGGAGGGCTTGGCGTACGGCGAGGCGCTCAGGGAGGCCCAGGACAAGGGCATCGCCGAGCCCGATCCCAGCAGCGACGTCGGAGGCTGGGACACGGCCAGCAAGATCCTCCTTATCACCAACGCCTGCCTCGACGCCGGCTATGTCCTGAAGGACGTCCACGTCCGCGGCATCGTCGGCCTGACGGAAGATTTCGTCCGGTCGGCGCGCACGGAAGGCCGGGCCGTCAAGCTCCTGGCCGCGGCCGGCCCGGGCCGGAAAGGGGAGAGGTGGAGCCTCGACGTCCGGCCTTCGATCCTCGAACCGACCCACCCCCTCTTCCACGTCGACGGGACCGAGAAGGGCATCACCTTCTTCACGGACTCCATGGGCACGGTCACCGTGACCGGCGGCCGTTCCAAACCCCGCGGCGCCGCGGCCGCCCTCCTCAAGGACATCATCAACATCTACAGGCCCCCATTCTAAAAACCCTTGTCAGGCCCCCTTCCGCCGCGCTCCCGAACCGCCCGGCGGCCGAGGCGCGCGTTGACCGGATGCCACTTTTCTGGTAAGGTTGGCCTAATCGGAGCCTGTGGCCCAACGGCTCCGAGGATCGGAGAGGTGTCCGAGCGGTTTAAGGAGCACGCTTGGAAAGCGTGTGTGTGCCGCAAGGTGCACCGCGGGTTCGAATCCCGCCCTCTCCGCCAGTCATAACCCCAAAAGGAGCCGCATCATGGACAGCAAAGAGCTCATCGGCATCGAAGACCTCTACGGCGCGCATAACTACCACCCGCTCGACGTCGTCATCAACAAAGCCCAGGGCATCTGGATGCACGACGTCGAAGGCAAGAAGTACCTGGATTGCCTGAGCGCCTACTCGGCCGTCAATCAGGGCCACCGCCACCCCCGGATCGTCAAGGCCCTGATCTTGCAAGCCAAGGCGCTGACCCTCACCTCGCGGGCCTTCCGCAACGACCAGTGGCCGCTCCTGGCCCGGGAGCTCTGCGAATTCGCCGGCTATTCCATGGTCCTGCCCATGAACTCGGGAGCCGAAGCCGTCGAGACGGCCGTCAAGGCGGCCCGCAAGTGGGCCTACCAGAAAAAAGGCATTCCCCAGGACAAGGCCGAGATCATCGCCTGCTGCAATAACTTCCACGGCCGGACGGTCACCGTCATCAGCTTCTCGACCGAACCCCTCTACCGCCAGGACTTCGGCCCCTTCACCCCCGGATTCCCCATCGTCCCCTTCGGCGACGCGGAGGCCCTCGAACAGGCCATCACGCCGAACACGGCAGCCTTCCTGGTCGAGCCCGTCCAGGCCGAGGCGGGCATCCTCATCCCGCCGGCCGGCTATCTCAAGCGGGTGGCCGAGATCTGCAAAAAGCACAACATCCTCTTCATCGCCGACGAGATCCAAACGGGCCTCGGGCGCACGGGCAAGCTCTTCGCCTGCGAACACGAGGGCGTCCGGGCCGACATGGTCATCGTCGGCAAGTCGCTCGGCGGCGGCTGCTATCCCGTGTCCGCCGTCCTGGCCGACAAGGACATCCTCGGGGTCTTCAAGCCGGGCGAGCACGGCTCGACCTTCGGCGGGAATCCTCTGGCCTGCGCCGTAGCCCGCGAGAGCATCCGGGTCATCCGCGAGGAGAACCTCGTCGAGAACGCGGCCGAGCGCGGCCGGTCCTTCATGGAGAAGCTCCGCAAGGTCCGCAGCCGTCATATCAAGGAGGTCCGCGGCCAAGGCCTGCTCATCGGCATCGAGCTCCATCCCGCCGCCGGCGGGGCCCGCCGTTTCTGCGAGGAGTTGATGAAGGAAGGTTTGCTCTGCAAGGAAACGCACGACAACGTCCTCCGTCTGGCGCCGCCCCTGATCATCCGGGAGAAGGACCTCAACTGGGCGATCAAGCGCATCAAGTCCGTCTTTAAGAGACTGGCCTGAGCCGGACAATCATCGATTGTCCTCTAAATAGGACAAGCACCTGCGTTCCGCGGGAGGCCGGCAGGGCGGGGAATTGGCATATTCCTTGCATTTTTCCGGTCTAGGAGGATGAAGATGAAAAAGACGCTCGGCATCGCGGCCTTGATCGTGTTCATCGCGCTCGTGGGAGCGGCCTGCATCAGATACGTCCCCTACGGCGAATCGGGCGGCTACCCCCGGGATTACGACGACCGCTACGACCGGACCGACCGTTACGACGATCTCGACAGCTCCTATTTCTACAACGAGCTCGAACCCTACGGCTTATGGGTCTCGTACCGGCCTTACGGCTATGTCTGGATCCCCGGGAATGTCGGTTACAACTGGCGCCCCTACACGCGGGGCCACTGGGTCTGGTCCGACTACGGCTGGACCTGGGTCTCGCTCGAGCGCTGGGGCTGGATCGCCTTCCACTACGGCCGTTGGGGCTGGGACCGGCGCCTGGGCTGGTACTGGGTGCCGGACATCGTCTGGGGGCCGGCCTGGGTGGCCTGGCGATGGGGCGACGCCCACATCGGCTGGGCGCCCTTGCCTCCGGGCTTCGATTTCGTGCCCGGACGGGGCTTCGGCAATCCCCGCTGGGACATCCCCGGCGACCGCTGGTGCTTCGTCCACGGGCGCTACTTCATGGACCGCGGGCTCGACCGCC
>JBFYNT010000138.1:0-3983 GCA_041304225.1 Candidatus Aminicenantota bacterium | reverse complement strand
CCCGCTCGGCGCTCTTCCTGGAAATGGACGCGCTCCGTCTGCTCATCGTCGACGACGAGCAGGACGAGTCCCATGTCCAGGCCGAGAGCCCGGCCTTCGACGCCCGCCGCGGGGCGCTCCTCCGGGCCCGGTCCGAGGGGGCCGTCGCGGTCTTCGGATCGTCGCGCCCGACCGTCGAGGCCTACGCCGAGGCGGAGAAGCGGGGGATCCTCATCGCGCTCGGGCCGGAGCCGCCGCGCGCCGGCGTCACGCTCGTCGACCACGCGCGCGACGTGCCGCTCGTCTCCCGCGCGCTCGAAGCGAAGCTCCGGGCCAACCTGGCGCGGGGCGAGACGGCTCTCCTGTTCCTCAACCGCCGCGGCTACGCGGCCCAGGTCGAGTGCGGCGGCTGCGGCACCGTGCCGCGCTGCCCGCGCTGCGACATCGCCCTCGTCTTCCACAAGGCCGAGAACAGCCTCATCTGCCACTACTGCAACTTTTCCGTCGCCGTCGACCGGGCCTGCGACGGCTGCGGGGGGAGGATCGTCGTCCGCCGCGGGGCCGGGACCCAGGCCGTCGAGGAGGAGCTGAAGAAGCTCTTCCCGGGGGTCCGGGTGGCCCGCTTCGACTCGGACACGGCCGGGACGCCGGCCGAGCGCGAGGCCCTCCTCGGGGATTTCGCCAGGGGCGCGATCCCGCTCCTCGTCGGGACCCAGATGCTCGTCCACCAGTCCGGCGTGCCCAAGGTCGGGCTCGTCGGCATCCTGCGGCCCGAATCCCTCCTCGGATTCTCCGACTACCGGGCCGGGCAGAAGACGTTCGAGGCGGTCTCGGCCATGCTCGATCTCCGCCGCGACGGGCCGGGCGCGGAGGCCGTGGTCCAGACGGCGGCGCCGGCCCACTTCTCCATCGAAGCGGCCGCCGCGGGGGACTACCGGGCCTTTTACGAGAAGGAGATCGCCTTCCGGCGGATGCTCAACTATCCCCCGTTCTCCAGCCTGGCCGAGGTCACCATCCAGGGCCGCGACGTCCGGGCCCTCGGGGGGAAGTCGCGGGAGCTCCTGGCTCTATTCCAGAAACACGCGCCGGGGCTCGAGGTCCTCGGGCCGGCCTTCGCCCCGGTGGCCAGGGTCAAGGACCTGACCCGGGTCCAGTTCGTCCTCAAGGCCTCCGGGCGGGAGGCCATCGACCGGGCCCTCCGCGAATCCCTGCCGAAGGTCCGCCTGAAGAAGACCGTGACCTTCTCCTACTCCCCCTTCCGCGATTAAAAAAAGGCCCGTCCCGAAGGACGGGCCCGATAACGGCAGGGGACTAGGGCTCAGCTCTTGGGCCGGGGAGCGGGGGCTTCCTGGTAATCCGCGAAGTGAATCGTCAGATAGCCGGTCGCCGTGACCGGGTGGTCGGTCAGGTCGTGGCCGAAGATCTCGATCTTGGCCCTGCGCTCGAGGACCGTGGTCGTCCCGATGAGCCCGACGAGGGGAGCGGACTGCTTGGCCGTCTGGAGGACGACGATGAAGGGGACCGAGGTGGTCTCGTCGACCTGGCAGAGGACGGTCGAGAAATTGCCGTCGAAGGGTAGCGGGACGTCGACGCCCGGCGTGCCCGGCCCGGTCGGCAGCTCGTAGGTCACCCGGTAATTGGTCAGGACGACGTCGTTGAACTGCGAGGGACCGGAGACGGAGCCGGGATTGACCAGCCGGACGATGATGTTGGCCGTGGCGGTGCTCACCCGGACCAGCATGTCCTGGTCGAGGACGTCTGATTCCAGGAATGCCGCGGACTCGCCATCCATGGTCGTGCCGGTGAGGCTCTGGATGATGATGATGCTGCTCGACTCGGTCTCCTTGGAGATCGTGTTGCAGCCGGCCAGGACGACGACGAGCGCCGCGGCGGCCAGGATCTTGAGGGTCGTGATGTTCGTTTTCATGGCGCTTTTCCTCCTCTTACTTGATGATCCTGGGCGTGATGAAGATCAGCAGCTCCCGGCTCGTCTTGGTCCGGGCGAAGTTCTTGAAGATGCTGCCCAGTATCGGGATCTGGTGGAGGAAGGGCACGCGCTCGCGCGTGACCGAGTCCTC
Organism: Candidatus Aminicenantota bacterium; assembly: GCA_041304225.1. Lineage (GTDB taxonomy): Bacteria > Acidobacteriota > Aminicenantia > Aminicenantales > Saccharicenantaceae > RBG-16-66-30. The sequence goes on along the minus strand of JBFYNT010000138.1, from coordinate 1,926 downwards.
CGTCCGGTAGATGCCGCCGATGACCGTCGTGCCGCCGTCGGGCACCATGACCGTGGTCTTGGCGCTCTGCATGGTGATGGGCGGGATGCCGTTGACCAGGTTGGCGAAGTCGGCGGCGTTGTTCTGGATCTCGATGGTCATGATGATCGTGCCCTCGGCCGTGATCTGCGGGGTGGCCCGCAGCTCCAGGGCCGCGTTGACGTACCGGGTCGTGACGGTGAAGTTGGCCACGGTCTGGACGGGGATCTGGCGGCCCTGGATGATCTCGGCCTGCTGGTTGTTCTGGGTGACCACGGACGGCCGGGAGATGATCCTGCCGTCGCCGCCCGTCTCCAGGGCCGACAGGGCGATGTCGACCCGGAAGCTGTCGAGGACGTTGGCGAAGGAGAAGCCGATGGCCGAATTGAAGGACGGCGCGGGCAGGTTGACGGCGTAGCCGCCGAGCGGCCCGCCGATGCCCTTGGTCACGGTGCCCTGCGGGATGATGGCGCCGTCGACCAGGATGCTGTTGGGGAACTGGAGGTTGGTCGCGTTGCCGTAGTACTGGCTGGCCTCGGCGTTGAAGCCCCACTGGATGCCGAGGTTGCGGACGAAGGTGGCCGAGGCCTCGACGACGCGGGCCTCGATCGAGACCTGGGGCGTCGGGGTGTCGACGACGCTGATGAGCTTCTCGAGGAGATCGAGCTTGTCGCGGACCTCGGAGATGAGCAGGGTGTTGGTCCGGTCGTCGACGATGATCTCGCCCCGGGTCGAGATCTTGGTTTGGAGGAGGGCCTTGACGTCCTTGGCCTTGGAGTAGGACAGGGTGATGGTCTTGACCATGACCGGCCCGGCCAGCTCCTTGCTCTCCTTGAGCTTGCGCTGGTCCTCCTCCTCGCGGGTCAGGACGGCGATGGGCGCGATGCGGAGGATGTTGCCCTCGATCGTCTTGCCCATCTTGTTCTGCTTGAGGATCATCTCCAGGGCCTGGTCCCAAGGGACGTCCTGGAGGTTGACGGTGACGGTGCCCCGGACGTCCGGGTCGAAGACGACGTTCAGCCCGGCGAACTCGGCCAGGTAGAGGACGACGTCCTTGAGGTCGGAGTCCTTGATCTTGAGGCTGATGATGTCGCCGGAGTACTTCTCCTCGTCCCCGACGATCGTCTTGGGCTTGAATTTCTGCTGCTGGTCCTCGACCGACACGGCCGTGGCCTGGGGGGCCGCCGGCGGGACGTCCCGGGTCGGGCAGGGGGCCTCGGTCACGACGGCCTTGGTCTCGGCCTTGGGCGCGGGGGCCGCCGGCTTGGGCTCCTCCTTCTTCGGGGCCGGCAGGGGGGCCGGGGTGGGCGGAGGCGTCGGCTGGACGAGGGCCGCGGCGGGCGTCCCGGCCGCGGGATAGAAGGACACGACCAGCCCGTCCGTCCGGGAGTCCATGGAGTAGAGGCCGGGCTCCTTGAGGTCGAAGACCATCCGGGTGATGGGCCGCGGTCCGCCCGCCTGGAACTGGGCCACGCGGACCCTCTGGACCGTGGACCGGGGGTCGTCGATCGGCCAGACGTCGGACTTGGCGGCGAGGAGCGTGTCGAACAGGTCGACGACCAGGCGCGGCGGGTTCTCCAGGGCGAAGACCTGAGTGACGGCGGCGCCGTTCAGCGCGGCCTTGACGGAGACCTTGTCCCCGCCTGTGGACGCGTCGACCTTGCTCAGGCGGATCTCGCTCCGGGGCGTGCGGTCGAGGGCGGCCTGGGTCGAGGCGTCGACGACGTAGCCCGCCTGGCCCCTCTGGATGACGTTGAGCTCGACGACGGTCCGGCCGGCCTCGGGGAGGATCCGGGCCGGGACCCGCTCGCTCAGGCGGACCAGGAGACGGAGCCCGTCGCCGGCCTTCTCGACCTGGACGTCGCGGATGAGCGCCGTTCCGGAGGAGGGCAGGGCCGGCGCGGGGGC
>JBFYNT010000137.1:0-6717 GCA_041304225.1 Candidatus Aminicenantota bacterium | reverse complement strand
AACCGGGGAGAGCGGCACGGGAAAGGAGCTCGTCGCGCGTCGTCTGCACCGTCGCAGCAGGCGGGCCGATCGCCCCTTCGTTGCCCTGAGCTGCGCGGCGATTCCGCGCGATCTCCTCGAGTCCGAGCTCTTCGGCCACGTCAAGGGCGCCTTCACCGACGCCGTCAGCGAGACCAAGGGCAAGTTCGAGATCGCCGGCAAGGGCACGCTCTTCCTCGACGAGGTCGGCGACGTTTCGCCCAACCTCCAGAGCAAGCTCCTGCGGGTCATCGAGACCAGGGACTTCATGAAGGTCGGCGGGGAAAAGGTGCTCAAGACCGAAGCCCGCATCATCGCCGCCACTAACCAGAACCTCAAGGCCCTGATCGAGAAAGGCCGGTTCCGCGAGGACCTCTTCTACCGGCTCAAGGTCGTCGAGATCGTCCTGCCGGCCCTGCGGGAGCGGCGGGAGGACATCCCCGAACTGGTGGCCTACCTGCTCGAAAAGATCAACCGGGAGCTCCGCCGCAACGTCCGCAAGGTCCCGCCCGAGGTCATGAAGATCCTGACCGACCTGCCCTGGCGCGGCAACGTCCGCGAGCTAGAGAACGCCCTGACCCGGGCCGTCATCCTGGCCAAAGGGGACGTCCTGCTCAAGGAGAACCTGCCGCTCGAGCCCGATGAGCGGCGGGCCTTCTCGGACGAGCTCGTGCCCCTCGAAGAGGTCGAGAAGAAGTACATCCAGCATGTCCTCAGCGCCGTCCGGGGGAGCAAGACCCGGGCCAGCCAGATCCTCCAGATCAGCCGGCCGACCCTGGACAAGAAGATCAAGGAATACGGCCTGGAGCTGGGGGAGACGCCTTGAGCGGACGGCGCCGCCCGGACGCCCTGTAAAAGAACTTGGCCCCCCGCCGCCGGCCGGCCGGCGAACGGGCCCTTTTCCCCCTGTCGGATACTCTCTCGGACTTGGCACGAAAGGTGCAATTTGTGGAAGCGGATGCAAAGAGAGGCTCCCGACATGGATACCAAGAAGATCGCCCTGGTCGACGACGACGAAACGATCCGCAAGACCTTCACCCTTATCCTGGGGAAGAAATACCGGGTTTCGTCCCACAAAGATCCGCGCCAGGCCCTGGACAAGATCAGGGGCTCCCGGCCGGACCTGGTCATCGCCGACTTCAAGCTGCCCTACTACAGCGGCGTCGAGCTCATCAAGAGGCTCCGCGAGGACGGCTACGAGGGCGAAGCCATGCTCATCACCGGCCATCCCGACGAGGTCCGGCTCGACGACATGGGCCGGTTCGCCATCAGCTGTTTCTTCGTCAAGCCGCTCGACCTCGACGTCCTCAACGCCTCCATCGACCGGCTCTTCCAGCCGCGCCCCTCGGAGCTCGCCGCCGCCCGTTAAAAAGAAGGGACCAGGTCTTCACAAACGCCGTTCTTCCCCTGGCGGGGTGAAGACCTGGGCCCGTTTTCGACAGCCCCCTTTTTCTGGTTTGAACCGTCCGTGCCATCAAGGCTATAATCCTCCTCGCCCCCAATCTCCGCCAGGAGGTGTCTGATGTTCCATCCGTCGGGTCTCTCACGCCGGGATTTCGCCAGGTATCTCGTGGCCGGTTCGGCCGTTTCCCTCGCCGCCCTCGAGGAGGCCAACGCCGGCATCTACCAGAAGATCGTCGAGCTCAACCAGAAGTACCTCGAGGACGAGGCCCCCGACGGCGTCTTCTGGGAGGAGGTCCGCAAGCTCTACGACTTCGAGGACCGCTTCATCATGATGAACAACGGCACCCTGGGCCCCATGCCTAAAACCGTCTTCAACACGCTCACTCGCACCTTCCGCGTCCAGGTGTCCAATCCCTACGACGGATACAACTATCTGCCGGCCATCCGGGAATCCGTCCGGGCGAAGCTCGCCGCCTTCGTCGGCGCCTCGGTCGACGAGGTGGCCATCACCAGCAACACCACCGAGGGCCTCAATTTCGTCGTCAATGGCCTCGACCTCGCGGCCGGCGACGAGGTCCTGATGTCCAACCTGGAGCATCCCGGCCACATCGGCCCCTGGAAGCTCAAGGAAAAGCGGGCCGGGATCCGGATCAAGGAGGTCCCTCTCAGCCCGACGGCCCACTCGGTCGACGAGATCGTCGGCGCCTTCGCCGCCGCCATCGGCCCCAAGACGAAGGTGATCAGCATCAGCCACACCGTCTTCATCACCGGGCTCATCATGCCCCTCAAGGAGCTGAGCCGGCTGGCCCGCGACAAGGGGCTCCTCATCCTGGCCGACAGCGCCCACGGCATCGGCATGCTCGACCTCGACATGAAGGCCCTGGGCATCGATTTCTTCGCCTCGAGCCCCTACAAGTGGCTCGGCGCCCCGACCGGGGTAGGGCTCCTCTATGTCCGCAAGGAGATCCTCGACAGGGTCCATCCGACCGTGGTCAGCTCCGGCTGGGAGTCGGCGACAGCCGCGTCCAAGCTCGACCCGTCGGGACAGCGCTCCGACGCGCTGCTCTGCGCCCTGGACGAGGCCCTCAACTTCAACAACCGGATCGGCAAGAGCCGCATCGAGCGCCGCATCAAGGTCCTGGCCGCCCGGCTCAAGCAGGAGTTGGCCAAGGTTCCCGGCGTCAAGGTCCACACGCCCCCCGATCCCTACCTCAGCGCCGGCCTGACGGCCTTCTCGATGGGCGGCGGCCTCGAGGCCAGGCTGGTCGACTATCTCCGAGAGAAGTACAACCTGGTCGTCCGGACGACCGGCAGTCCCAAGGCCGGGACTTACGGCATCAGGGTCTCGACGCCCATCTTCGTCTCGACCAGGGAGGTCGACATGGTCGTCGAAGGCGTGCGGACCCTCATGGGCCACAGAGCCTAGGAGAGATGTAAAGATCTTTTCACGCTAGAGTCCTCTCCGCGGCCTCGTTTCAGGGGAAGGGATCTGGCATAAAATTTGCATGTTTTCATGGCGTGAAACGCGTCACGACCGGTTACCAGCTAAGCATTCCTGATACCCTTCCATAACCCTCCTTCTTTTGTTCCGGAGCGAGGGGCGCCGCGGGGGCGCCCCTCACTCACCTTTTCTCTTCCCGAACGGTCCCTCCTCCCCTGATGCGGTCCCGTTGACTCCCCCTCGGTCGCTGGTGTAGCATGAGGCGAAAATCGACAAGGAGTGCCGCCATGCCCAGCCCCGCCAAGAACCCCCATCTGCCCTTCGGCGACCAGCGCTCGGCGCCCTGGTACGGCAAGGACATCATCTCGGTCAAGCAGTTCAGCCGGACCGACCTCGAATACATCTTCGGCGTGGCCCACGAGATGAGGGTCATGGTCGAGCGGGTCGGGACCTTCGACCTGCTCAAGGGCAAGATCCTGGCCTCGATCTTCTACGAGCCGTCGACGAGGACCTCGTCCTCCTTCATCGCGGCCATGGAGCGGCTCGGCGGCAACGTCATCAACATCAACGAGGTCCGCTACTCTTCGGTGGCCAAGGGCGAGAGCCTGCCCGACACCATCCGCACCCTAGAGTGCTACGCCGACGTGATCGTCATCCGCCACCCCGAGCTCGGCTCGGCGGCCAAGGCGGCCGAGGCCGCCCACAAGCCGGTCATCAACGCCGGCGACGGGGTCGGCGAGCACCCCACCCAGGCCCTCCTCGACGCCTTCACCATCCACGAGGAGCTGGGTCGGATGGACGACCTGACCGTGACCATGCTCGGCGACCTCAAGTACGGCCGGACCGTCCACTCGCTCTCCCGGCTGCTCTCCCTCTACAACGCCAAGCTCAACTACGTCTCGCCCGACATCCTGCGCATGCCCTCCGAGATCATCGCCGAGCTCGAGGCCAAGGGCATGCGCCAGGCCGAGCACCGGGCGCTCGACAAGCCCCTGCCGGAGACCGACGTCCTCTACGTCACCCGCGTCCAGCGGGAGCGCTTCGAGAGCGAGGAGGTCTACGAGTCCGTCAAGGGCGCCTTCGTCGTCGACAAGAGCGTCATGGCCGGCGCGAAGGAGAAGATGATCGTCATGCACCCGCTGCCCCGGGTCACCGAGATCAGCACGGATTTCGACGCCGACCCCCGGGCCGCCTATTTCCGGCAGATGGAATACGGCCTCTACGTCCGCATGGCCTTGCTGGCCATGGTGCTCGGGAAGGCCTGATCGCGCCACCCGGCGCGCCAAGGAGTCGAACATGAGGAATCCCGCCCGCCGCCGAGCGATCCTGTCCCTGGCCCTCCTGGCCGGGCTACTCGCCCCCGCGCTCTTCGCCCAGAGGACCGGCTACACCCCCGAGGAGTTCGTCCGCCGCCGGGCCGCGCTCCTGGAGCAGGTCAAGGACGGCGCGATCGTCCTCTTCGGGGACGCCGCCGTTCCCGCGGGGACGCATTTCCGCCAGGACAACGATTTCTTCTATTTCGCCGGCAACGAGGACCTCGGCGGCGTGCTGGTCATGCTGCCGGCTTCCCGTTCGTCCTATCTCTTCCTGCCCCAGCGGTCAGCCCGCGAGATCCAATACGACGGCCCCGGATTGCTCGAGGACGCGGCCGCCAAGGCCAAGGCCGGCTTCACGGACGTCCTGGCCGTCGGCGACCTCGACGAGTTCCTGGCCCGGGCCTTGGGACGGGCGGCCGGCAAGTTCCATGTTCGGCTCTCGCCGCGGGACTCGCTCGACGACGCCCGCTCCGAGACGGCCCTGATGGATGGCCGGCGGGCCCGGAGCCATTACAACGACCAGCTCTCGGTCGACCAGTACCGCATCGAGAAGCTCCGCCAGCGCTACCCGCAGATGGACCTCGTGGACATCGCCCCGGCCATCGACGCCCAGCGGGCGATCAAGACGCCCGAGGAGATCGGGATCATGCGCCGCAACGGGGCTCTTTCGGCCGAAGCGGTCAAGCAGGCCATGCTCGCGACGCGCCCCGGCGTCTACGAATACGAGATCGAGGCGGCCGCCATGGCCGTCGTCCTCAAAGGCGGGGCCAAGGGCGCCGCCTACGCGCCGATCGTCGGCTCGGGCCCCAACTCCTGCATCTTCCATTACGAGAAGAACGACCGCCGGGTCGAGTCCGGGGACGTCGTGCTCATGGACTTCGGGGCCGACCTCGACCACCTGGCCATGGACATCACCCGGACCTGGCCGGCCTCGGGCAAGTTCAGCGCCGACGAGCGGGAGGTCTACGAGATCGTCCTCGAGGTCGAGAAGGCCTGCATCGAGGCCTACAAGCCGGGCGCGACGCCGAAGGACGTCCGCGACCACGTCGCCCGGGTGATGAAGGCCAAGGGCCTCGACCCCCGCGGCCAGCTCGGCGGTTTCGGCCACGGCGTCGGTCTGTGCGTCCACGACGTCCCGCTCGGAGGGGTCCTCAAGGAGGGCATGGTCTTCGCCATCGAGCCGGCGCTCTATTACCCGGAGAAGGGCTTCGGCATCCGCGTCGAGGACACCGTGCTCATCACCAAGACCGGCTGCGAGGTCCTGTCCAAGGGCGTGCCCAAGGAGATCGCCGAGATCGAGAAGCTCCTGGCCGGCCGCGGCCGCTGACGGCCGCCGGGCCTTCAGGTCCCACGCCCATGGAACCGCTCGAGCTGCTGAACCGGATCGAGAAGGGCCTCTGGGCCCCGCTGCCGGGCATCCCGGCCCAGATCGCGATGGCCCCCGAGCCGCGGGCCGGCCACAAGGCCTACTTCGAGGTGGAGGACACCAGCCGCAAGGCCGGCGTCCTCATCCTGCTCTACGTCAAGGACGGCCGCCTCTCGCTCCTCCTGACGCGCCGCACGGAGCGCGTCCTTCACCATCGCGGCCAGATCTCCCTGCCCGGCGGGGAGCAGCACCCCGGGGAGTCGATCGAGGCCACGGCCCTGCGGGAGACCGCGGAGGAGCTGGGGCCGGATCTCGGCGCGGTCCGCGTCCTGGGCCGGCTGACGCCCCTCTATATCCCGCCGAGCAACTTTTGCATCTACCCGACGGTCGCGTTCGTTCCCGGACCCCTGTCCTTCCGCCTCCAGCCCGAGGAGGTGGAGGAGCTCATCGAGGTCCCTATCGACCGCCTGGCCGATCCGGCGGCGGTCCGCCGGGAGACCCGGCACTACGGCGGCCGTGACGTCGAGGTCCCGTTCTATGCCTTCGAGGGCCACCAGATCTGGGGCGCGACGGCCATGGTCCTGGCCGAATTCCTGGCCCTGTTGTGATAGAATACCCCCGATATCCGAACGAGGTCCGGCCATGAACGAGCGCAAGCGCATCCTGAGCGGCATCCAGCCGAGCGGCACCATCCACATCGGCAACTACTTCGGGGCCGTCGAGAACTGGGTCCGGCTGACGGACGATTACGACTGCTTCTTCGCCATCGTCGACCTCCACGCCATCACCGTCGACTACGAGGCGGCCCGGCTGCCCCAGAGGATCTGGGACGCCGCCCTCGATAACATGGCCGCGGGACTCGACCCGGCCAAGTGCACCATCTTCGTCCAGAGCCACGTCCCCGAGCACACCGAGCTCTGCTGGCTCCTCACCTGCGTCACCCCCCTCGGCGAGCTCAGCCGGATGACCCAGTTCAAGGAGAAGTCGGAGCGGGAGCGGGAGAACGTAACGGCCGGCCTGCTCAACTACCCCATCCTCATGGCCGCCGACATCCTCCTCTATAAGGCCGACGCCGTGCCCGTGGGGGAGGACCAGATTCAGCACCTCGAATTCACCCGCGAGGTCGCCCGCCGCTTCAACGGCCGGTTCGGCGCCTATTTCCCGGAGAGATC
>JBFYNT010000136.1:0-4550 GCA_041304225.1 Candidatus Aminicenantota bacterium | reverse complement strand
TTCCGATCTCCGCTCGCTGGCCGGGCTGTTCATGCTCCACAATCTCGTCCACGTCATCGCCAGCGACGCCCACGGGACGATCGGCCGGCCGCCGGGACTCAGCCGGGCCGTCGAGGCCGCGGCCAAGATCGTCGGGGAGAGCAAGGCCCGGGCCATGGTCACGGAGATCCCCCGGGCCATCCTCGACAACAAGGCCCTGCCCGATTGGGGGGAGCCCGAGAATCCCCTGCGGCAGAAGACCTGGACCCAGCGTCTCCTGGGGATGCCCAAGCGGCCGTCCCAGGGCGGGCGGAGACCCGGTTCCGGGCCGACGACAATATTAAAAATCAAATAAAATAATACTTGACCGACTAATATATGTTGTATAATGAGGTCAAGGAGTCCCCAATGGTTAGTGTGAGAGCATCCAGGTCTAGAATTCTGGCTTACGGCCTGATCGCCTCATTCCTCCTGCTCGTTACGCCGATCACCGGAGCCGCCCAAGCCCCGACGACCCCGCCCCAATCCTTCGCCCGGCAGGGAACGCTGCAGGGATCGGTCTTTTCGGAGGCGATGAGAGCCCGGGTCGCCAACGCCATCGTCAAGATCCGCAACCTCAACAACCAAAAGGAATACACGAGCCAGCCGACCGACGCCAAGGGGAACTACAAGATCCTGATGATCGAGGAAGGCTGGTATACGCTGGGCGTGACGACGGCCGCGGGGGACTTCAACCTCAACTACGGCGTCTACATCAAGGCCGGCGAGACCGCCAAGCTCTCCGTCGAGATGCTGCCCGGGGGCATGCTCGAGGGCAAGGGCAGCAACGGCGGCGGGAGCGGGAAGGGGTTCTTCTCGACGCCCGGGGGCATTTTACTCATCGTCGTCGCTGTGGCCGGGGCCGGTTTCGGCGTCTACGAGCTGACCAAGAAGGAAGAAGAAGCTTCGCCCATCAGGTAAGGGGCGATTTTTCCGAAAAAGGGCGGTTTTTCCGCGATTTTCCCCTGGGAAGGGGCCAGGGGCCAAAATAGTCCTTGACAAGCTCATCTCCGTAAGCCCATTATTATATGGCGTTTGGTGGGGAGGTCACTAAATGAAAAAGCTGCTTGTGGTATTGCTGTCGGTGGCCTTCGTTCTGATGACGCTCCCGGTGGCGCAGATCGCCGCCGCGCCCAAGGGCAATGGGGCGCTGGCCGGGCACATCTACAACGAGGACATGCGGACGCCGGTCCGCAACGCCGTGGTCAAGCTCCGCAACGTGGAGACGCTCAAGGAATACTGGAGCGAGCCGAACGATCCCGAAGGGATGTACCGGATACCGGGGATCGAGGAAGGGCGCTACGTCATGGGCGTCCAGGCCCCCAACGGAGCCTACAACTTCCACTACAGCATCATGATCAAGTCGGACGCGCTGGCCAAGCTGTCCGTGGCCATGAAGGCCGGCGAGACGCCGGTCATGGTCCAGTCGGGGTTCGCCGAGAAGAAGAAGACGAGCCTCGGCGATTTCTTCAAGTCCCCGGCGGGCATCGTGACCCTGTTGAGCGTCGTCGAGGCCACCCTGTTCGCCATCGTCCTCCTCGAGAACGAGACCTCTCCGATCATCGACTGAACTAGAAAGGACCTGGTCTTCACGCGTATTGGCTGTGAGCCGATCTGGCGTGAAGACCTGGTCCTTTCTTGTATAATGCTCCCCCGGGAATAGCGTGATCGATCAAATCGTCTTTTGGGGCCTGTGCGCGGTCCTGGTCTTTCTGCCCCTGCCCATCGGCGCGGTCGAGGAGTGGGCGATCTTCGCCTTCGAGGCCGCGACCGTGGGCCTGTACCTCCTCCACATCGGCGGGCGGACCTTCGCCAGGCGGCGCAACCGTGGGCGCCCCGGCCCTGAGGGTCCGGCGGGCTCCATTTCCCCGGAGGCCTGGGGCTTGGCGCCAAGTCCGAACAACGGGAACGGCGGGCGCCTCGGTCCCGGGCGGCTGCCTCGCTTAGTCAAGGTCCTGCTCGGCGTCTTCGCCGCCTTCTCCATCCTCCAGATCGTCCCCCTTCCGGCCGGGTTCGTCGAGGTCCTCTCGCCCCGGGCGTATGCCCTATACGCGGGCCTCGTCCGGGACGGCATCGCGGCGCCCTCGCCCTGGCTGACGCTGTCGCTCACGCCGAGCGCGACGATCTCGGAGCTTATCCTCCTCTCCTGCTACGCCCTCTTCGGCTACCTGGTCCTGAGGACGGTCCGCAGCCGTCGACAGGTCGAGATCCTGGTCGCCGTCACCCTGGCCTCGGCCCTCTTCCAGTCCCTGTTCGGCATGGCGGAGGTTTTCAGCGGCCACGAGCACCTTCTGGGGCGCCCGAAACGCTACGGGGTGGGCTCGGTCACGGGAACCTTCGTCAACCGCAACCACCTGGCCGGTTTCCTGGAGATGGCCTTCCCCCTGAGCCTGGGCTTCCTCCTGGTCAAGGCCCGCTACTTCGCCATGGAGAAGGGCCTGTCCCTGCGGCGGAAGATCGTCTGGTTCGGCCAGGAGAGCCTGCAGTGGACGCTTCTGCTCGGGCTCGTGCCGGTGTTTATCGCGCTCGGCCTCTTCTTCTCCAAATCGAGGTCAGGCATCCTGGTGCTCGTCCTGACGACCGTGTTGGCCGCCGCGGCGGCTTCCTCGTGGCGGGAGTTTTCGGACGAGGACGGGGCGGGGGAGGGGAGCGGGGAGGGGAGCGGGCGCGGCGAGGGGGTGGGGCAGGGCGGCCGGCGCCGCTTCGGGCGGATCGTCCGCGTTGTGGCCACCGTGGTCGTGGCCGCGGCCGTGTGGCTCGGCGTCGGTCCCGTTATCTCCCGGTTCTCCGAGGTCGACGTCACAGCCGATGCCCGCCGGACCTTCTACGAGAACACCCTCGAGCTCATCGGCGATTTCCCGCTGGCCGGGACGGGCAAGGGGACCTACGTCAACGCCTACCCGATGGTCGAGAAGGTCGACGACCGGATGCGGCTGTCCTTCGCCCACAACGACTATCTCGAATACGCGGCCGAGAACGGTGTCGTCGCGGGTGGAGCGATCATCGCCGCCGGCCTGGGGCTGGCCTTCTGGCTGGGCGCGATGTGGCGGCGGCGCCGAAGCTCGTTCGCCAAGGGCATCGGCCTCGGCGCCGGGCTGGCCGTCGCGGCCCTCCTCGTCCACGGCTTCACCGACTTCAACCTTCAGATCACGGCCAACGCGGTCTATTTTGTGACGCTGGCGATGCTGGGGGTGGTCGTGCTGGGTAAGCCCAAGAATAAGAACAAGATCGGGGACATGCGTCCGGAGTATGCGCCCCCGTTAAAAGCGCTCGGAGCCCTGGTCCTGGCCGCCGTCCTCTTCGTCCCGGCTGTCCGCGATTTCGTCGGCTTCCGGCACCTGGCCGCCTACCGGGCGGAGCGGGCCCGGGCCCGCAGCGTCGAGAGCGCTTTCCCGGCCCTCGAGTCCCGCCTTTCGCGGGCGTCCGCTTCTTCGCCGCGCGCCGTTTTCGAGGCCGAGATGGCCCGCCTCTACCTGGAGATGGCCCGGGTCTCGAACGACGCGGGCCGCGACGAGGAGCGCGACGGCTTCTGCGACAAGGCCGTGGCCCGCTACGGACGGGCCATCGCCGCCAATCCCATCGACGCCGCTGTCCACTACGAAACGGCGCTGACCTATCTCCTCTACAACTACCCCCTGATGACCTTCCAGGACCGGGCCAAGTCGTTCTTCCGGGAGGCGCTCGTCCTCAAGCCGGCCGACGAGACGATGAACCTCACCGTCGCTTTTCTCTATTTCTCGTGGTGGCCGACCCTCGAAGAGGCCGAGAAGTCCTACGCGGCCGGGCTCTATAGGGCCATGACCGTCCGCGATCCCTCTTATCCCGCCAAGCTCCGGGCCCGCTGGGCCCAGAGCTACGGCTCGGCCGAGCGGCTCGACGCCGTCCTGGCCGAGCTCCCGCCCGTTCAGTAGCTCGCCTGTCTTGTTTCCGCCGCGACCATAAAGACGGTCCGTTCTCTGTCTTCGATGGTATAGAAGAAGCGATACGGTCCGATCCGATAGCGCCAGGTTTCGGGCTTGAAGTCGCGCAGCTTCTTGATGTTCGTTCCGAAATAGGGTTGAACCCTTAGTTGGGGATAAACGGACCCCCTCAGCTTCTGTTCGATCTTTTCTTTCCGGGCTGGCGCGATCCGTTCGAGATCATCCTGGAATTGGACGGTCTCGAAGATCCGGAAATCACTCAACGAGCCGGCCTTTCCGTTCTCCCGCTTGCTTGGCCCCGGCCCGGATCCTGGCTACCAGGTCCTTGTCGGTGAGGATCTCGGCCATCTCCAGGTCGTCGACGAATTGGGCGCGCTCCATTTGTTTCAGGGCCAGGGTCTCGATGGCATTGGAGATCGTCCGGTTGTCCATCTGGGCATATTTCTTGAAAGCTTCGTAGTGGTCCTCTGAGATCCTCAAAGTGATCGTTTTTGACATGATGCGTAATCCTTCTATAAGATGCATATGTATTCTAATAGATTCATATGTATTTGTCAAGCTACAAGAGATTTTGACGCCGTCCTAGCCGAGCTCCCGCCCGTTCAGTAGCCC
>JBFYNT010000135.1:0-20647 GCA_041304225.1 Candidatus Aminicenantota bacterium | reverse complement strand
CGCGGCTCTCCGGCCCGAGCGGGGCCTTCTCCCGGATCGCCCGGTAGAGGAGCTCGGCGGCGGCCGTGTTGGTCTGGAAGAAGGTCTGCGGGTAGATCCGGCAGGTCAGGCCGGCTAGCCCCTCCTCGATGAACGGGGCCCCGGCGACGAGCCGGACGCTTTCGTGCTCGACGCAGTCGGAGCCGCGGCTGTTGACGACGTGGACGAAGCTCCTGAGCTCCGGCGCGGCGTCGCGGAGGCGCCCGGCGAGCGGAGCGAGGTCGAGGTCGGGGAGCGGAGCGGTCACCAGGACGGCCATGAGCTCGCCGGTCCGCTTGGCCTCCCGGAGTACGAGGTGGCGGAGCTCCCCGCGGCGCGTCGCCGGCTCGAAACCCTCGAGGCCGTGGGCCCCGGCGAATTCGGTGAGGACGGGGAAGACGCGCTCGACGACGGGGGAGAAGATGGGGCACTCGTCGAGGGGCAGGGTCCGCCGGTAGGTCTGTCTCCTGCGGCCGGCGACCTTTTCCCGGAGGCCGAGAGCGAGCGCGCCGTGCTTCTCGCCGAAGGCGAACTCCATCTTGTTCCGGTAGCCGTAGAGGTCGGGCGACGGGGTGACGGGGGCGAGGACATCGGCCAAGTCCGCGAGCCCCGCCTCCTCGAAGGTCCGCTTCAGATCCCTCGCCTTGAGGTCGAGCTGCGTCCCGTATTCGACGTGCTGATAGAGGCACCCGCCGCAGGCCCCGAAGTGGCGGCAGCGGGGGACGGCCCGGCGCGGCGACGGGACCTCGACGCGGAGGACCTCGGCCACCCGGGCGGCGCCGCGCTCGCCGACGACCTGGACGCGGACGGTCTCGCCGGGCACGGCGCCGGGGACGAGGACCCGGCCGTTCTCGGTCGCGGCCACGCCGTCGCTCCCCGGAAAGGCCAGGTCCTCGACGGTCACGGTGAGCGCGGGGGCCAGGAAGCGCTCGAGCAGGCCGCGGACCTTGTCCACGGGAAAGCCGACGACGTTGTCGTAGGAGCCCTTGAGCCGGGCGACGAAGGCGTCGCCGACCTCCTGGACGGCGTAGGCCCCGGCCTTGTCGTGAAAGCTCGCCTGATCGAGATAGCCCTCGATCATCCCCTCGGTGAGCTCGCGGAAGGTGACGTAGGTCAGGTCGTAGCCGGTGAGCAGCCGGTCGTCCGCCTGGCGGTAGAACGCGAGGCCGGTGATGACCCGATGGCGCTTGCCGGAGAGCGACCGGAGCATGGCCCGGGCGTCCTCCAGGCCGGCCGGCTTCCCCAGGATGCGCAGGCCCAGGGCGACCACGGTGTCCGCGCCGATGACGGCGGCCTCGGGAAAGGCCTCGGCGCCCCGCTTGGCCTTTGTCACGGCCGCGGCGATGGCGAACTTGAGGGGGTCCTTTTCGGCGATCGCGGCTTCGTCGACGTCGGTCGGAAAAACGCGGAACTCCGGCGCGACGCGGGCCATGAGCTCGCGGCGCCGGGGCGAGGCCGAGGCCAGGACGATCTCCATGCGCCCTATTGTACCCGAATCCGGGCTCATCGGGCGAAGAGCTTCGATCCCCAGTCCACTTCCTGGGCGTAGGCCATGCAGCGGGCGAAGACGTCGTAGTCGAACGCGGGGCAGACGAGGCCCCGCCGGGCCAGCATCGGCGCCGCGTTCGCGCTCTCGAACGACCGGGTCTCCTGCATGTACGGCCGGTAGGTCTCGAGATAGGAATCGTAGAGGACCTCGAGGGCGTTCCTGGGCCGGCCGGCGAAGGCCTCCGGCCCGCGCGTTTCGATCCCCTCCAGCCGGAAAAAGCGCCTGGTGTAGGCGACGATGTCCTCGATCCGCGTCGGCGCGCCGCCGGCGATGTGGTAGATGCCGCCGTCGAGCCCGTCCTCGAAAACGGCCATGAACGCGGCGACGCAATGATCGACCGGGACGAGGTTGATGCCGCCGCCCCCGATCTCGATGCGCAGGGGCATGACCAGACGCCCGTCCTCCGCCGGCCTGATACCCAGCTCGGCGGCCCGGCGACCGCCCCGGTCGCGGATGTCCGCGAGGTAGATGTCGCGGAGATAGACGGCCGCCTTGACCGGGAAGTAGAGCGCGTTGAAGCGCAGGGTCCGGCCCGTCCGGGAGTCCCCGGTGACGATCGTCGGCCGGTAGACGTTGAGCCGCAGGCCTTCGCGCCGGCAGAGGTCCCGGGCCAGGACCTCGCCGCGGGCCTTCGTCTCCTCGTAGACGTTCGTGAATGCGGCCGATTCGACCCAGTCCTCCGGGCAGGGCCCGGTCCGGCGGCCGGCGACATAGGCCGTGCTGATGTGGTGGAAGAACGCGCAGCCGCTCCGGACGGCGAAGTCTAGGACGTTCCGGAGGCCGCCGATGTTGGCCGCCTCGACCTCGGCCCGCTTTCGTTCGGCGAAGGCCGTGCTCGAGGCGCAGTGGACGATCTCGTCGACGCCGCCGGCCTCGGCCGCCGCCGCGGCCCAGCCGGCCTCGAGGACATCCCCTTCGACGACGGCCAGCCGGCGCCGCGCGTCTTCGTCGAGGCCGAGCCAATCGGCCAAGCGCTCCATCCGGGCCCGGGCGGAGAGGGTCTTCGCGGAACGGGCCAGGACGGCCACCCGGTATCCGGCCCCGAGCAGCGCGGCGGCGATGTGGCTCCCGAGGAATCCGGTCCCGCCCGTGACCAGGATGCGGGACGTCCGCCCGGCCCTCATCCGCCGCAGGGACGCGTCGTCGATCCTCATGCGGAACGCCTCCCTCAAACCCGGTAGAGGAAGATCTCCTTCCTGACGCAACCCTGGGCAAAGGTGTCCTTCAGGGACAGGAAGCTCGGCACCCGTCGCGACAGGTCCGCCAGCCAGGGATCGAGGTCGGCCAGGGCCCGGCCGGCCTTCTCCTTCTCGGCCGGGTCGGTGTGGTCGAGATAGTAATCGTATTCGAGGATGGCCCGCTTGCCCAGGTCCATGGGCGTCAAGAAGCCGAAATCGTGGTCCAGGCCGTGGGCCTCCGCGATCCGGCCGAAGCCCTCCAGGACCTCGCGGACGACGTCGATCCTGTCCGGGGGGAGGTAGACGAGGAAGGCGAGGACGTGCTTGTGCCGGGCCATTCGCGCGCTGACGATGCGGTGCGCGCTCAGCCAGACGAGGTCCGTCATCTCCGGCCTGGCGTAGACCTCCCGGTAGAGCGGGCGGAGCGCGTCGGGAACGGCCTCGGCGGCCGTCTCCGGCGAGGGCTGGAGAGCGGCCTCGACGAGGGGGCGCATCTCCGGCCGGGCCAGCAGCTCGTACGGCCTCTCGCGGCCCTCCCACTCGCGCACGAGGTCGAGCCAGCGGGGCTCGACGAGGCGAGGCAGGCCGAGCATGAGGAGCCGCACCATGGCGGAATCGATGACCGCGGGGGCCAAGGCCTGGACGGCCTCCCGGCCGAAGCGGTCGGCGATGACCAGGACCCCGTACCTGATCCCCAGGGCTTCGGGCAGCGCTTCCTTGAGAGCCTTGGCCAGCGCCTCGTCCGGAGAGAGGAAGGTCGCGATGTAGTGGGCGCCGAGGACGGCCACGGCCGAGCCGATCCTTCTCGTGCCGAGCTCGCGGGCGAGGCCGACGGCCCCGTCGAGGTCTTCGAAGGGCACGAGGATGCCCTCCTCCCCGCCGGGCACCGGGTGCAGCTTGACGAAGGCCCGGGTGCAGACGCCCGGCGGGGGCGTGCCCGGAGGCCCGAGGCCGAAGGGGTTCGGGATGTCCCGGTCGTTGAGGCGGAAGACACCGCCGTCGCGGCCGACGAATTCCAGGTCGACGAAATTGTCCAGGTTCGTCCCGTAGGCGTGTGACCAGGTCGAGAAGGTCCCGGTACAGATGATGTTGCCGCAGACGGTGGCCGCCGGCTCGGCGGCGTTGACGCGGACGCCGTGCCTGTGCGCCTCCTGCTGGAGATCGAACGACGTCACCCCGGGCTCGACGGCGGCGCACCAGTTGGCCCGGTCGATGTCGATCCGCCGCATCCGGGCCATGTCGAGGACGATCCCGTCCGTGAAGACCAGGCCGAAGACGCTGCCGCCGCTCCCCCGGACGGCGTAGGGCAGACCGAGCTCGCCGGCCAGGCGGACGACCGCCGCGACCTCGTCCCGCGACCGCGGCAGGACGACGTAGCGAGGGGGGCGCGGACCCGTGAGCGGGAAGGGATCGTCGGCGTAGGTCCAGAGCACGGCCGGATCGTTCGAGGCCCCCTCGCGTCCGACGATCGACCGCAGCCTCCGCAGGGGCTCGTCCTCGACGGGCCGGACAATCTCGCCGCCGCCGCGGCGGAATTCGGCGACGTGATCCTTGAGGGCCCGCATGACCGCCGTCGGCCGCATGCCGGTCACGAAATGGCACTGGCCGTCGCAGACGCCGCACATCGTGCAGGTGTCGGCCGATCCGAGCAGGGCCTCCGTGATCGGGACGCGTCCTTCGGCCAGGCCGCGGACGAGGTCCATCCGTCCCTGGGGATAGTAGGTGACGAAGCCCTTCTCCGGACCGGAAGGGCAGAGGCCCGTGCCGAGATAGTCGATCTTGCACATGGCGTAATGGCGGCACTGGGCGGCGAGCCGGACGGCTTCGGGGTCGATCCTGGGCATGAGGCCCTCCTTCCTGCCCGTTCACTACCACAGAAGGAAACGGGAATTCAAGTGATTGTATCGGCTCCCGGAGATGCGTAGAATGAACGAGGAGGCGCGACCATGCCGCGTTGGGCGATCGGCGTCGATCTCGGCGGGACCAAGGTCGAGGCCTGCCTGGTCGACGGGGCGCGGCAGGTCCTGGCCCGCAAGCGCCGACCCTCCGAGCCCGGCCTGGGCCGGGACCGCGTCGTCGCCAACATCCTGGAGCTCGTCGCGGAGACGGCCGGCAAGGCCCCTTACGAAGCCGTCGGCCTGGGCACGCCCGGGACCTACAGCGCCGCCGACGACATCATGTACGGCGCGCCGCACACGCCGCTCTACGAGAAGCCGGGTCTCGTCAGCCTCCTCCGGTCCAAGCTCGGCGCGCCCCTCGTCGTCGAGAACGACGCCAACTGCCTGGCCCTGGCCGAGTTCTTCGCCCAATGCCACGGGCGCTTCACCACGGTCATGGCCGTCATCCTGGGCACGGGCATGGGCTCGGGCCTCATCCTCGGAGGGAGGCTCCACCGCGGTCCCCACGGCAACGCCGGCGAGATCGGCCACACCTCGGTCGCCATCGACGGCCGGCCCTGCGAATGCGGCCGGCGGGGATGCGGCGAGGCCTACCTCTCCGGCCCGAGCCTCGGCCGCCGCTACGCCGAGCTCGCCGGCGAGACGCTCACGCCGGAGAGGATCCTCGAGCGCTACGGAAAAGGGGAGCCCCACGCCCGCCGCGTCTTCGAGGAATCCTTCCGCGTGATGGGCGAGCTCTTCGCCAATTGCGTCAATATCCTCGACCTCGAGGCCATCGTGCTCGGCGGCGGCGTCTCGAACATCCCGCTCTGGTACGAGAAGGTCCCCCCGATCATGAACGGGGCCCTCTTCGGCACGCCCGGGCGGCGGATCCCCATCCTGAAGGCCGTCCTGGGGGATTCGGCGGGCGTCCTCGGCGCCGCTTATCTCGCGCTCCGCGAGATGCGCCTCATGACCTTCTAAGACCCTTCCCCTGCCCGAGCGAGAAACACGGCGAGGAATACCGCCTCGACGATCCCCGTTGCTGGAGGGGGGCGGCAGGGAGCGGAGTCTGCGGAGCGACCATCAGCGCCGCCCCGGAGCGACCCGGAGGGACGGCGCTGGGAAATATCGTAAGAAGGTTCTCTCTCCCGATATTTCGCAGGATCGGGACTCCGGGTGCTCCGTCCCGATCCTGCCTGGTCCGCTCACCGGGGTTCGCTCCCCGCTGCCCGGGGGGCCGGGGAGCTAGAGGCGGTTTCCGAGCCGTTCTCGCGAGGGCTTTATTGATACTTCCCCATGATGTAGTTCTCGAGGTTCTCGATCTTGCCTTGCTGTTCGCCGATGATGGCCTTGACCACGTCGCCGATCGAGATGATCCCGGCGAGCTTGCCGTCCTGGCAGACGGGCAGGTGGCGGAAGTGCTTGTCGGTCATCAGGGCCATGCACTCCTCGGCCGTCGTGTCGTAATGGACGCCGTAGACCTCCCGGGTCATGATGTCCTTGACCGGGGTGTCCTGCGACTGCCGGCCCATGAGGATGATCTTCCGGGCGTAGTCGCGCTCGGAGATGATGCCGACGACCTCGTCCTTCTCGAGGACGACGAGGGCCCCGAGCCCCTTCTTGGCCATGAGCTCGAGGGCTTCGAAGACCTTGGCTTCCGGCGATATCGTCCAGGCCGTATGGCCCTTCTGGTCGAGGATGTCCTTGACGGTGATCATGAAGGTCCCTCCTTCGAACGGGAGAATGAGGCCGGTTTCCCCTGCCGGCAAGCCCTTTCTATATAGCCGAGGCGCGGCCGATTGTCAATCGAAGTAGCCGGTCAGGTCGTCCCGGTTGAGGCCTTGGGCGAGGGCCACGCGGGCCACGGCCCGGGCGACCGACCTATGGAGGGCTTTGTCGAGGGGATCGGGGACGATCTGGCCCGGCGGCGCGGCCGCGGCGATGGCGTCGGCCGCGGCCATCAGCATCTCCCGGGTGATGCGCGGCACGTTGGCGTCGACGGCGCCGCGGAAAATGCCCGGGAAGCCGAGAACGTTGTTGACCGTCCGGCCGTCGGCGGCGAAGGACGCGCCCGCCGCCCGGGCGGCCTCGGGATCGATCTCGGGATTGGGGTTGGACAAGGCCAGGACGATCTGGCCGCGGCGGACCATGTCCTTCTTGATCAGCCCGGGGACGCCCGTCGTGGCGATGACGACGTCGCAGCCGGCCATGATCCCGGCCAGGTCCGAGGGCGTTCCCCCGGACTCCTTCAGCCGCACCAGGGCGTCCGGGGCGATGTCGGCGCCGAAGACGGGGCGGCCGAAGCGGAACATCAGCATGCGGGCCAGGGCCAGCCCGGCCGCGCCCAGGCCGATGATGCCGAGGGTGCATTTGGTGAGGTCCGTGCCGGTCGCCTTGGCCGCGTTGAGGAGGGTGGCTGTGACGACCACGGCCGTGCCGTGCTGGTCGTCGTGCATGACCGGAATGTCCAGCCGGGCCTGGATGCGCTCCTCGATGGCGAAGCAGCGGGGGGCCGAGATGTCCTCGAGCTGGATGGCGGCGAAGGTCGGAGCGATATGGACGACGGCCTCGACGATCTCGTCCGGGTCCTTGGTGTCGAGGAGTATGGGCATGCCGGACAGCCCGGTCAGGGTCTCGAGCAGGCTGGCTTTGCCCTCCATGACCGGCATGGCCGCCTTGGGCCCGATGTCGCCCAGGCCGAGGACGGCCGTGCCGTCCGTGACGATGGCGACCAGATGGCGGATGGAGGTGTAGCGGCGGGCGAGCGACGGGTCGTCCTTGATCTTGAGGCTGACCTCGGCGACGCCCGGCGTGTAGACGCGCCGCAGGACGCTCAGCGAGGAGATGTCGTAGCGGCTGCGGATGGCGATCTTGCCGCCCTGGTGCATCTCCAGGACCTCGTCGCGGACCTCGAGGAGCTGGGCGCCTTCCGTGGCCTCGATGATGGCCGTGAGACGGGCGACGTGCTTGAGGTCGTCGGCGAAGATCGTGATGTCCCGGTCGACGGCCGACCCGCCCATGAGCACGATCCGGATCTCGCCGACGAGCCCGCCCGCGTCGCCGACGGCGAAGAGCAGGCGGCCGAGGCTGCCGGGCTTCTGCTCCAGCCGGCAGCGAAAGGTCCTTTGGATCTTGCCGTCCCACCACATGTCGGGGCTCCTTTTCTCCCGCTAGTCGACGAGCAGGAAGGCGTAGCGGTTCATCTCCTGGCCGTAGTCGGACAGGACCTCGATGGGGTAACCGATCTTGCGGACCGTGGCGTAGACGTCCATGGCCATGGCGTCGGGCGTCGGACGGGAGAGCTTGGGCTCCTTGCAGTCCGCCCGGGCCTCCGCGCAGTCGAGGCAAATGCCGCAGCTGTCGAAGAAGAGCAGGAAGGCCTTGACGAAGCCGGCCTTGAACACTTCGTGCTCGACCTTGAGAAGCTCCAGGTTGAGCTTGCGGCCCCAGGCGTGCCGGTCCTCGGGCCGTTCCACGGCCTTGGCGAAGTGGAAGACCACGGCCCTTTTGTACTCCCGGAAGAAACGGGCGCAGGCGTCGACCGGAGGGGCGTTGGGCGGGCAGGCGGCGTTGTGTCCGTATTCCCGGCAGCCGTAGAGGCACTTCATCCGGACCCACTCGGCGACCACGATCTCCCGGGGATCGAGCCAGCGGAAATCCGTGAAACCCCGCCCGACGAAGAGGGCTTCGAGGTCCTTGGGCCCCGGCTTTCGCGGCCCGGGCGAGCGCTTGGCCGCTTCGCGCGCCGTCGTTCTCTTGACCGCCATTGTTCGTCCTCCTCCCCGATGCGCCGACCCCCGCCTCCGGGTTATAACACCGCCCTATGAGCGGTGTCAATTTCCGGAGGAGACGGCGGCCCGCGCTGGCCGCGAAGGGCTTCCGCCCGGCCCCGTCCTCCGCTATAATCGGGCGGATGAGCGCAAGAACCGAGGCCTCCCGGCTGGCCGTCGTCCTAGTCCGCCCCGACAGCCCCGAGAACGTCGGCCTGGCCGCCCGGGGCATGGCCAACGCCGGAGTCTCGGACCTGCGCCTCGTCGGCCTCGGCAAGCTCGAGCCGCCGGCCTGGCGCACGGCCATCCACGCCGAGTCCATCTTGGAGGCGGCGCGGTTCTTCCCGTCGCTCGACGAGGCGGTCGCCGACCGTCACCTCGTCCTGGGGTCGACGGCCCGGGTCCGCCACGACTTCCCCCTGGTCTCCCTCGCCGACGCCGTCGACCGGATCGCCGAGTATCCGGCCGCGGCCCGGGTCAGCCTCGTCTTCGGCAACGAGCGGACCGGGCTGACCCAGGAGGAGCTCGGACGGACGAACGTGCGGTTCCGCATCCCCCAGGCCGCCCGCCAGCCGTCCTACAACCTCGGCGTCGCCGTCACCCTGACGCTGCACGCCGTCGTCTTCGGGGCCGGGCCCCTGCCGGCCGCCCGCCGCGAACTCCTGCTCTCCCACGCCGAGCAGGCCGAGGCCGGGCGCCGCTTCCGCGACATGCTCGACAGCTTCGGCTTCATGCACGACACCAACAGGGCCTTCATCACGGAGAAGATGCAGGACATCTTCTTCCGCATGGCCTTGACCGCCAAGGACCGGGACGTCATCCTGGCCATGTTCCGCAAAACCCTCGAGGGCCCCCGTGAGCGACGGCCCCGCAAGAAGAAAGAAGAGGAGTGACCATGGATCCCAAAGAACTGACGGTCGTTTTCGGAGAGAACTACAAGATCGACGTCGCGTACAAGGGCTTCACCGTCAAGACCGACCAGCCCGTCCGCGACGGCGGCGACGGGACGGCGCCTTCGCCGTTCGACTACTTCCTGGTCTCCCTGGCGGCCTGCGCCGGCTACTACGCCCTGGCCTTCTGCAAGGAGCGCAAGCTCGCGACGGAAGGCTTGTCCGTGACCATGACGACCGAGCGGGGAGAGGCGTCCAAGATGATCGACAAGGTCACCATCTCGCTCGGCCTGCCGGCCGGTTTTCCCGAGAAGTACAAGTTCGCCGTCGTCAAGGCCGTCGATCACTGCACGGTCAAGGCCCACATCCTGCGGGCGCCGCAGTTCGAGATCGTCGTCAAGCCCTGACGGACCGGGTCTCGGCCGGGCCGGTCACTTCGTCCGCGGCAGCCAGAGATAGTAGAAGCCCGTCTTCAGGCTCCCCACCACCGATTCGAGGACCTTGGCGTCCGGGAGAGAGAGCTCGCCGGGGGGGCCGGCGTAGATGTTGCTCTTGGTCTTGGGGAAGTAGGTGTAGGATACGAGCTTGGCGCCGGCGAGGCCGGCCAGCGAACGGGCCTTGGCGAAGGCGTCGTCGAAGTAGCCGACGGCGTCGATGAGCCCGAGCTCGAGGGCCTGGGGCGCGGTGTAGATCCGGCCGTCCGCGATCGCCCGGAGCTTGGCGGCCGGCACCTTGTCCCCCCGGCCGCGGGCCACGACCTTGAGGAAACCCTCGTAGTACTCGTCGACGATCCCCTGGAAGATCTTCCGGTCCTCCTCCGTCATGTCGCGGAACGGCGAGCCCGAGTCCTTGGCGGGCCCGGACTTGACGACGTCGACCTTGACCCCGACCTTGGCCATCAGCGCTTCGACGCTGGGGAAGACGGAGATGACGCCGATGCTGCCGGTCAGCGTCGACGGGTGGGCGACGATGACGTCGCAGGCCGAGGCGATGTAGTAGCCGCCCGACGCGGCGACGCTCATCATCAACCCGACGACCGGTCGGCCGGTCCGTTCCTTGAACCGCAGGACTTCGTGGTAGACGATGTCGCTCGCCGTGACCTCGCCGCCCGGCGTGTCGAGACGGAGGATGAGCGCCTTGACCTGCGGATCGCGGGCGGCCCGCTCGAGCCTCTCGAAGACGCGGGCGACGACGCTCTTCTCGCGGGAGAGGAAGCCCGTTTCCAGGGCCGACGAGATCGTCCCGTCGATGTCGACCATCAGGACCTTGTCCTTGGCCCGGCTGTCGACGAGGACCACCTCCTGGAGCTTGTCCTCGCCCAGGAGGTCGATGCGGATCTGCGGGGCGCAGGCGGCCAGGGCCGCGGCCAGCACGGGCCAAAGGATGAGATTTTTTTTCATGTTCATGTCTTTTTGAAGCGCCTGGCCGCCCGGCGGGTCGGGGGGATGACCATCCGGATGGCCTGCGGCAGGACACGGAACTCGACGCGGTCCCGGTCGCCCAGGAACTCCCCGTTGAACTGGATGGGCAGGTCCCGGCCGGTGACGACCACCCTCCGGGCCTTGAAGTGGCGGAGGCGGCGCTGATAGACGCCGAAGTAGATCAGCGGGAACAGGAAGGCGTATTTCATGGGCCCGAGCTCGAACAGGGTGACGTCCAGGTAGCCGTCGTCGATGACGGCCTCGGGAGCGACCCGCCAGCTGTAACCGAAGTGGTTGGTCTTGGCGACGATGCAGTCGAAGAACTTCGAGGTGATCGTCTTTTTTTCGAAAGGGCCGGACTTGTCGAAGCCGTCGCTGAGCTCGATCGTCTTTTCCTCGGCCGGCGTGTCGAAGAGCCGGCGGCCGGCCAGGAGGTGGCCCCAGAGACCCTGGACCTTGCCGCGGAGCTTCTCGCCGGTCACCCGGGCCGTGGCCCCGATGCTGGCGAAGGCGGCCACCCGGCCCTCGACCTCCATGAGGTCGATCGTCCGGGGCACACCCTCGGCCAGCCGGTCGATGGCCCGGAGGGGATTCTTGGGGATGTCGAAGGACTTGCGGAAGGCGTTGCCGCTGCCGAAGGGGATGACCCCGAACAGGACCTCCCGCTCTTTGCCGGCGTTGAAGATGCCCTGGAGCGTGTCGGCGACCGTGCCGTCCCCGCCCATGGCCACGATGACATCCGAATCACGGCAGGCGGCGGTCGCCCGCTCGATCGTCGTCTCCATGGTGTCGCCGAGCCCGTCGTAGATCTCGCCGGGGAGCTTCTTCTGGAGATAGGCGCGCAGGAGCGTGCGTCTCTTCCACTTATAGTTGGCCGCCCGGGGATTGATCAGGGTGGCGGTCTTGAGGGTCCTTGGTGATCCGGTCATGCGCTCTTGGTTCCTGGTCCCGGCTCCGGCGGGCCTCCCTATTGTATAAGGGCGGGCGGGGAGTGTCAAAACGGCCCGCGAGCGGCGGTTGAACGGGGCGGCCTCTTGCTTTACAATACGCCGGAATCGCCATGAGACCCCTCGAGCGGACCGTGACCATCCGGGGCAAGCGCTTCCTTCTGCGCGTCGAGACCTCCGACGAACCCTCGGACTACGCGATGTACGAGGACCTGCGCCAGGAGATCTGGGGCTTCCCCGACGATCACATGTCTGGCTCCCGCAACATGATGTGCGAGAACGTCTTCCACGAAGGCGGGAGCCTGTTCATCGGCGCCTTCGTCGAGGCCCCCGGCGGCGGCTTCACCGCCGACGCCTCCGGCCTGGCGGGCTTCTGCTACGGCTTCGTCGGCGTCCGCGACAAGGAGATCGGGTTCCGCGAAGCCGCGAACCTGCGCTTCTACGCCCAGTACGCGGGCGTGCGCAGGCCCTATCAAAGCTACGGGCTGGGCATTCTCCTGAAGGAGTTCCAGCGGGAGACGGTCCTCGGACTCATGGGGGTCTCGACCATCATCTGCACCTACGATCCCCTGACCGGCGTCAACGCCAATCGCAACGTCCACCACTTCGGCATGGACGTCCTGGAGTACCGCGTGGCCACTTACGGCGAGTACGGCGGGCTCCTCAACCGGACCGACGTCCCGACGGACCGCTTCCTGATGTCCTGGGACCTCGCCGGGAAGGAGCGGCCCGCCGTCCCGGACGCCGAAGCCGTCCGGAACGCCCCGGAGACCGTCCGTGCGGCGACGCGGTGCGTCGCCGGCCGCGGCGGCGCGCTCGATCTCGAGGTCGTGGAGGGGACGGACGCCGATGCCGAGGGGGACACGCTCCTCGTCCGCGTGCCGCTCGATTTCTACCGGATGCTCCAGGAGACGGACGTCGCGGCGGACGAGGTCCGGCGCATTCCCGTCGACTGGCGGCTGGCCACGCGGGCGGTCTTCCGGACGCTCCTCGACCGCGGCTACCGAGTGGTCGATTTCCTCAAGGCGGGACCCGGATCTCCGGCCAACCGCTATGTGCTGTCGCGGGGCGTCCCGCGGGTCCGATGAGCGCTTCCCCCTTCGTCCGGACCCGGTCGCTGACCAGGACCTACATCGTCGGCGACGTCCGCGTCGCGGCCCTCGAGGACGTCGCGCTGGACGTCGGCGAGGGCCGTTTCATCGCCGTCACAGGGGCCTCGGGCTCGGGCAAGTCGACCCTCCTCAACCTCCTCGGCGGCCTGGACACACCGACCGCCGGGACGATCGAGGTCGGCGGCGCCCTCGTCTCGGCGATGGACCGGGAGGCCCTGGCCCGCTACCGGCGGTCCTTGGCCGGCATGATCTTCCAGTCCTTCAACCTCGTCCCGGCCCGAACGGCCCTCGAGAACGTCGAGCTGCCCTTGGTCTTTTCCGGGGTCGAGCGCAAGGAGAGGCGGCGGCGGGCGGCCGAGCTCCTCGACAAGGTCGGGCTGGGCCGCCGGGCCGGGCATCGGCCGTCCGAGCTCTCGGGCGGCGAGCAGCAGCGGGTGGCCGTGGCCCGGGCCCTGGCCAACGGCCCGCGCCTGCTCCTGGCCGACGAGCCGACCGGCAACCTCGACAGCGCCACTTCGAGGGACATCGTGGGCCTCCTGGCCGGACTCAACCGGGACCGGGGCCTGACCGTGGTCATGGTCACCCACGAGGAGGCCCTCGTCCGCGAGTTCGCCGACGAGGTCGTGCGCCTGCGCGACGGGCGCGTCGCGTCGAAGGAGGCACGGCCGTGAGGACCGGGGACGCCGTTCGCTTCGCCTGGGAGGCCCTGAGCAAGCGCAAGCTGCGGACCTTCCTGACGGCCTCGGGCGTGGCCATAGGCATAGGCGCCCTCGTCTCCATGATCTCGTTCGGGAAGGGCATGCAGAAGAACGTCACCGCGGCCTTCAGGGCCTCCGACCTCTTCAATACGATCATCGTCTCGCCCGCCCGCCCCGGCGGCCCCGGGGGGGATCCGGACTCGCCGCGGCCGCAGGCGCCGAAGCCGGGCCGGCCGGCCGCCGTCCTCGACGCGGCGGCGGTCGAGGCCATCTCCGGGCTCCCCGGCGTCGAGACGGCCTATCCCGACGTCAACTTCCCGGCCCTGGTCGGGCTCGACGGCGAAGAGAGCTTCCGGCTCGTCCAGGTCGTCCCCGCGGCCGTGGCCGCCTCCAAGGCCGTTCCGGTCAAGTGGGGCAGGGCCTACGCCTCCGACGACGAGGCGGGCGCCGTCGTCAGCCGGTCCTTCCTGCGCCGGCTCGGGGCCTCTGATCCGGCGGCCGCGGTGGGCAAGAGGCTGAAGGTCACCTCGGTCTCCCTCGACCTCGGCCGGCTGATGGCGGCCGGTCCGGCCGCTGTTCTCTCCGGCGCCGCCTCGCCCCTGGCCCGGGACACGCATGAGTTCCCCATCGTGGGTGTCACCGAATACTCCGGCTTCAGCGACGGCCCGGGAATGGGGCAGAACGACGTTCTCATCGCGCCGGGCCCGGCCGCGGGCATCAAGCGCCTGCCGTTCACCAGCATCTGGGACCTCTTCCGCCTGACGGAGGGCGGCCTGGGCTTCTCCGGCGTCAGCGTCAAGATCCGCTCGCCGCGGGACCTGGAGCCGGTCAAGGAGCGGGTCCGCGAAATGGGCTTTTCGACCTTCGCCCTGGCCGACCAGTTCGAGGAGATCACGCGCGGTTTTGTCGTCATGGACATGGTCCTGGCCGCCGTCGGCATGATCGCCATCGTCGTCGCCGCCCTCGGCATCGTCAACACGATGATCATGTCCATCCTCGAGCGCACCCGCGAGATCGGGATCATGAAGGCCGTCGGGGCGGGGGACGGCGACATCCGGCGCATCTTCTTCTTCGAGTCGGGCGCCATCGGCCTCCTCGGCGGCGTCGCCGGCTGCCTCTTGGGCGGGGCGACGAGCCTGGTCATCAACCGGATCGTCAACGCCTACACCTCCGGCCAGGGTCTGCCTTACATCGACTACTTCGCCTTCCCCGCCGCGGTCTTCCTCGGGGCCATCGGCTTCTCGCTCCTGGTCAGCCTCGTCTCCGGCCTCTATCCGGCCCGCCGGGCCGCGCGGGTCGATCCGGTCGTCGCCCTCCGCCACGATTGAGCCTCGGGATATCGTCCTCGTTCGCTGGGCTGATTTTTCACGCCGTTCCGTTCATTGGACTCGACGCCAAAACAACTCGCTCGGCTTGCGCTAAGCCTCGCTCAAACACGTTTTGGCGGTTTCCGGGGAAACTTCCCTCGTCCAATTCCGGAACGGCTAAATCAGCCCTCATGCTCACTCTGACGACACCCCTCGGCTTTACCTTTAGCGGTCGTCCTCGTTCGCCGGGCTGATTTTTCACGCCGTTCCGTTCACCGGGCTCGAGCATCTGATATAATACCGATCTTATGCTGATCCATCCTTTGCGCCGTAAAGGAGAGGCCATGACCCATCGTCGGATGAAAGCCGCGCTCGGGGCCGCTCTCGCCCTGATCCTCGTTCTCGCCTCCTGCGCCGTCTCGCAGACGCCGATGACCGTGGAACAGAAGGCCCGGGAGCTCCATAGTAAGATCCTGACCGTCGACACCCACTGCGACACGGCCTTCAGCCTCCTCCGGACGGACTGGAAGATCGGCGACCGCCACGATCCGGCCCTGCGGGCCAGCGGCAAGATCGACCTGCCGCGGATGCGGGAGGGCGGCCTCGACGCCGAGTTCTTCGCCGCGTTCGTCGGCCAGGGCATCCGGACCCCCGAGGGCTACGCCAAGGCGAAGGACTCCGCGCTCAAGGCCGTCGAGGCCGTCCGCGGGATGACGGAGACCTACGCCGATACGATCGGCCTGGCCGTCGACCCCGCCGGCGCCCGGCGCCTGAAAGCGGAGGGCAAGCTCACCGCCTTCATCGGGATGGAGAACGGCTATCCCCTCGGCCGGGACCTGGCGCTGGTCAAGTTCTTCTACGACAAGGGCGTCCGCTACATCACCCTCTGCCATTCGTCCGACAACGACATCTGCGACTCCTCGACCGATCGCCGGAATCCCGAGGACAACGGCCTGAGCGCGTTCGGCCGGGAGGTCGTCGCCGAGTGCAACCGCCTGGGCATGATCGTCGACATCTCCCACGCCTCGGAGAAGTCGTTCTTCGACGTCCTGGCCGCGTCGAAAGCCCCGATCATCGCCTCCCACTCGAGCGCCCGGGCCGTCTGCGACAATCCCCGCAACCTGACCGACGAGCAGCTGCGGGCCCTGGCCAAGAGCGGCGGTGTCGTCCAGATCTGTTTCCTCGGCGCCTATGTCAAGACGCCGCCGGTCATCCCCGAGCGGGAGCGGGCCATCAAAGAGATGGAGGCCAAGTACGGCAGCCTGCGCGACCTCCGCGACGAGTCGCTCCGCGAGAAGGCCATGGCCGAGCGCGACGCGATCAACCTGAAATACCCGCAGTCCCGTCCGAACGTCAAGGACCTCGTCGACCACATCGACCACGTCAAGAAGGTCGTCGGCGTCGATTTCGTCGGCATCGGGACCGATTTCGACGGCGGCGGCGGGATCGTCGGATGCGACGACGTGAGCGGCATGATCCATGTCACCGAGGAACTCGTCCGCCGTGGCTATTCGGACCGGGAGATCGAGAAGATCTGGGGGGACAACTTCTTCCGCGTCTTCGAGAAGGTCCGGGCGCTGGCCGGGAAATAGCCCCGCCGGCTTTTCCCGGTCCGCGTAAAGAGATTTTACGAATTCGCCGGGCCCAGTTCCGTAAATCGTTGTATTTATTTCGATTAGATATCTCCCCGCATGGCATGAACCTTGCTCAACCAGGAGCGGAGCGAGGCCAGTGCATTTTCGCCCCTTTTCCGTTATGATGAGAGCAGATCGATGATCGCCGCCCGCCGCAAGCGCCGCTCCCTCTTCCTGTTCCTCGCCCTGTTCGCGGGCCTTGCCGTGGCCTCCGGGCCGATCCCACCGCCCCCGGGCGCCGTTCAGTCCGTACCCCGCTACAACGGGACCTTTCGGATTAAGGGCAACTGGCTGCCCTTCAACCGGATCTTCGACCCGGCCCTGGCCTCCCACTACTTCATCACCGAGCAGCTGTTCGACGGCCTGGTCAAGTTCGACGCCCATTACAATCCCATGCCCGCCTTGGCCGAATACTGGGAGATCTCGGACGGCGGGTCGCGCATCACGTTCAAGCTCCGCCGGGGCGTCCGCTTCCACAACGGCCGCGAGCTCACGGCCGAGGACGTCAAGTATTCGCTCGAACGGCTGGTCCGGAACCGGCCGGGCAACAGTTGCTACCAGCATTTCACACCCAAGGTCGCCGGGGCCGAGGCCTACTGGCAGGGACTCGCCGACGAGGTCACCGGGTTCCGCGTCGTCGACCCGTCCACCTTCGAGATCCTCTGGACCCGGCCGTTCGGCTCGGTCGGACTGTACCTCCTGGGGATGTACTACTGCAAGATCCTGCCCAAGGACCTCCTCGAGAGCCAGGGCCGGAACTTCTTCAACAAGCCCATCGGCACGGGCCCCTTCAAGTTCGCCGAGTGGATCCGCAGCCCCCGCCTCGACATCCTGGGCGTCCGGCTCGAGCGCAACGGCGCCTATTTTGGGGAGCACAAGCCCTACCTCTCGGCCATCGAGTACAGCCCGCACTTCACCGAGGACCAGTTCGAGGAGGGGAGCGTCCACCTGGTCACGCTGACGTCGGAGCGCCTCCTGCGCCGGCGCTATCCCGTTCTGGAGAACGACACGCTGCGGTCCTGCTTCCTGGCCCCGAGTTGCGATGTCCCGCCCCTTGACCGGCCGGAGGTCCGCCGGGCCCTGGCCCTGGGGCTCGACAAGGCCCGGCTGGCGGAATCCTACGACACCATCTCGAACGTCCATTTGCCCCTGGGAAACTTCATCCCGCCGCTCCTGCCGGGCTTCTTCCCGCGGGCCGGGGCGCCGGCCGCGGACCCCGCGGCGGCCAAGCTGCTCCTCGACCGGCTCCTGGCCGGGAGCGGGCCCGGCGGGCTGACCCTCCAGCTCCTGTTCGAGTCCGCGCGGACCGACGCCACGTCCCGCTTCGCCCGCGAGCTCGGGCGCCAGCTGGAGGCCCTCGGGATCGGGCTCGAGGTCCGCTACCTGCGCAGGCCCGAGGATGCCCGGACCGTCCGGGAGCCCTACCTGAAGTTCCTCAATTACAGCATGGAATTCCCCGATCCCGAGAACATCGTCGTCCCCCTCTTCCAATCCCGGTCCGTCGTCAACGGGCTCAACTCCCGCTACGCCAATCCCCGGCTCGACGGCCTCATCGGGCTGGCCGAGGTCGAGCCGAGCTGGGAGAAGAGGGCCGACCTCTTCCGGAAGGCCGAGCAGGTCTTGTTCCAGGAGCTGCCGGCGATCCCCCTGTTCTCGGAGCGGGTCCGCATCGTCCTCCGGCCCGAGGCCCGGGGCGTCAAGATCCCGGCCATGGGGTTCATCTTCCTCGACGTCAAGGACATCTGGTTGGAGGACTGAGAAGGAACCGGTGAAGATCAAGATCACGATCTACACGCGCCTCGTCTTCTGGATCACCCTGCTCGTCCTGCTCCTCTTCGGGGCCGTCCTTTTCGTCATCCAGATCCGCGAGGCCGGGATCCTCCGGGACGAGACCGAGGCGCGGGCCCTCCTGCAGGCCCGCTATGTCGCCGACGCCAACCTGCAGTCGCTCGTGCGCCAGGATTGGGACGCCGTCCAGAAGTACGTCGACGCCCACATCGACGGGGACGTCGCCTACATCGTCGTCTACGACCGGCAGGGGGAGCCGCGGGCGGCCAACGGGAGCGTCCGCTCCCATGGCGACGTCCTGGCCTCGAGCCTGCTCTCGGAGGACGCGTTGGAGAACGAGCCCGGCTCCGGAGCCAGGACCCTGCAGATCGGCGGGGGATCCGTCCGCATCCTCGAGAAAGAGGTGCCCGCCGTCTCCCCGCAGGTGGCCTCCCGCTGGGGCTCGGTCAAGATCGGCATCTCGCTCGAACCCATGTACGACCGGGTGCGGGCCATCCAGAAGGTCCTCCTGCTCATCGGCCTCGGCGGGTTCATCCTGGGCATCCTCGGGGCCGCGGTCCTGGCCCGGCGCATCACCCGGCCCCTCCAGCGCCTGGTCGAGGGCACGGTCCGTATCGCCCGGGGGGACTTCACCCACTCCATCGACCTGCCGTCCGGACGGGACGAGGTCGGCGACTTGGCCCGGAGCTTCAACGGGATGACGATCCAGCTCCTGCACGCCCGCGAGCAGACCGAGGAGGTCAACCGCAAGCTCGTCCAGCACGAGAAGCTGGCTTCCATCGGGCGCATGGCCGCCACGATCGCCCACGAGATCCGCAATCCGCTGACCTCGGTCAAGCTGAACATCCAGAAAGTCGCCGAGGAGGAGAGCTTCGCCGAGACGGTCAAGGCCCACCTCGGCCTGTCCCTCGAGGGCATCGACCAGATCGAGCGCTTCATCAAGGAGCTCCTCAACTTCACCCGCGTCCCGGAGCTCAGCCTGGAGCGGTGGCAGGTCGGTCAGATCGTCGAGGAGTCGGTCAAGGGCATCCGGGATGTCCTGGACCAGAAATCGATCGCGGTCGATATGGCCTGCGCCCCCGAACTGCCGGCCGTCCTGGCCGACGCCGACAAGCTGCGCCAGGTCTTCCTCAACGTCCTCCGGAACGCCCACGAGGCCCTCGAGCCCGGCGGCAAGATCGGCATCTCCTGCGACGCCGTCCGCGAAGGCGGCCGGTCGATGGTCCGGATCCGCATCACCGACAACGGGCCGGGCATCCCGGAGAAGGACCGGCCGAACATTTTCGAGCCGTTCTTCACGACCAAGCCCTCCGGCTTCGGGCTCGGCCTGGCCAACGCCCGCAAGATCGTCGAGCAGCACAACGGAACGATCGCCATCGGCCGGAAGCGGGGACGGGGGAGCGCGTTCGTCATTCTCATCCCGCCCGAGGAGGCGACATGAAGTCCATCCTGATCGTCGAGGACGACCCGCTCGTCCGCAAGACCCTGGCCTCCCAGCTGGCCAAGAAGGGCTTCGAGGTGACCGTCGCCGAAACGGGCGAGGACGGCGTCCGGATCTTCGGCGAGGCTTCGCCCGACCTCGTCCTCTGCGACGTCCGCCTGCCCGACATCGACGGACTGGAGGTCCTGCGGCGGATCCGGGAGCGGAACCGGAGGGCCGTCATCCTGGTCATGACCGCCTTCGACGACATGAAGACGACCGTCGAGGCCATCAAGCTGGGGGCCTTCGAGTACCTGGTCAAGCCGCTCAACATGACCGAGCTCGACCTGGCCATCGAGAAGGCCTTCCAGGTCCGGTCCCTCGAAGAGAAGGTCAGCTACCTGGTCGAGGAGATGAAGAAGGAATACACCATCGACAACATCATCGGCCACTCGGCCGGGATGCGCGGCGTCTTCAAGCTCATCGGCTCGGTGGCCGTCACCCGGACCAACGTCCTGATCCAGGGCGAGAGCGGCACGGGCAAGGAGCTGGTGGCCAAGGCCATCCACTACAACAGCCCGTTCCGCGACGAGCCCTTCATCGTCATCAACTGCTCGGCCATCCAGGACACCCTGCTCGAGTCGGAGCTCTTCGGCCACGTCAAGGGCGCCTTCACCGACGCCGTCAGCGAGACCAAGGGCAAGTTCGAGATCGCCGGCAAGGGCACCCTCTTCCTCGACGAGGTCGGGGACGTCTCGCCCAACCTCCAGAGCAAGCTCCTGCGGGTCATCGAGTCGCGGGACTTCATGAAGGTCGGCGGGGAGAAGGTGCTCAAGACCGAGGCCCGCATCATCGCCGCCACCAACCACAACCTGAAGGCCCTGATCGAGAAGGGGAGGTTCCGCGAGGACCTCTTCTACCGGCTCAAGGTCGTCGAGATCACCCTGCCGGCGCTGCGGGAGCGGCGCGAGGACATCCCCGACCTGGTGGATTATCTGCTGGAGAAGATCAACCGGGACCTGCGCCGCCACGTCA
>JBFYNT010000134.1:0-8147 GCA_041304225.1 Candidatus Aminicenantota bacterium | reverse complement strand
ACGAGCTCGTGTCGCTCGAGGCCCTGCTCAAGAAGACCCCCGAGGCGTTCGTCAAATATTTCAACATGGCCGAGGAAAACTTCACGGAGGAGAGCCTCGAAGACCGCCGGCGCGAGGTCCTCGACCGGATCCACAGGATCAAGGCCCTCAGCGGGCGGCTCCTGAAGGTCCGGCCACTCGTCCGGAACCGCTTCGCCCGCGCCCGGCTGGTCGTGCGGATCGTTCGCATGGCCCGCCAGCTCGAGATCAAGCCGGAGTACCAGGACCGGACCGTCCAGGCCGTCCAGCTCCGCCTGAGAGAGACCCTCAAGAAGCTCTCCAAGCGGGCCCGCGCGGACAACCGGGCCATTCTGCAGGCCATCCAGTCCGGCCGCCGGACCCGGGAGCGGGCCAAGAGCGATCTCGTTTCGGCCAACCTGCGGCTGGTCGTCTCCATCGCCAAGAAGTACCAGGGGCGCGGCCTCCAGCTCCTCGACCTCATCCAGGAAGGCAACATCGGCCTGATGCGGGCCGCCGAGAAGTTCGACTACCGGCGCGGCCACAAGTTCTCGACCTACGCCACGTGGTGGATCCGTCAGTCGATCACCCGGGCCATCGCCGACCAGGGCCGGACGATCCGCATCCCCGTCCACCTGACCGAGACCATCCACCGGCTCAAGAAGATCTCGCAGGCCTCCGTCCAGGAGAACGGCAAGACACCCACGCCGGAGGACTTGGCCCGCCGGATGAACCTCCCGACCAACAAGGTCCTCGAGATGCTCTACAGCTCCCAGGACCCCGTCTCCATCGAGACGCCGCTCGGCGAGAACGGCGAGGGCTCCCTCGGCGACCTGCTCGAAGACAAGTCCTTCCCCTCGCCGCCCGACACGGTCATCCATATCAACCTGCGGGAGCAGATCGAGGCGGCCCTGCGGACCTTGCCCGAGCGGGAGACGCTGGTTCTGCGGATGCGCTACGGCCTCGGAGACGGGCGGGAGTACACGCTCGAAGAGGTCGGCCAGCACTTCAAGCTGACCCGGGAGAGGATCCGCCAGATCGAGCTGAAGGCCCTCAAGGCCCTGCAGCTCTCAGGCCCCGGCCAGAAGCTCAAATCCTTCTGACAGGGCCCGTCCGCCGGGCTATCTCTGTTTCGGGTTCGGGTGGCTCCATGACCTACGAACGGATCGGCTTCATCGCCCCCTCGACCTGCCTGTCGCTCAAGGAGAAGCCCGTCCTCGACCGGACGGCCCGCCTCCTGAAACAGGCCCTGGGCGTCCGCGACGTCTACTTCAGCCCCCACCTCTACTCGAGCGACGCCCAGATCGACCACGTCACGGCCCCGGTCGGGGCCCGGGCCGAGGTCTTCAAGGAGGCCGTCCGGGAGCTCGATCTCATCGTCTCGGTCGCCGGTGGGACGGGCGCCGAGGACATCGTCCGCGAGATCGACGCCAAGGACCTCCGTGTCATCCGCAAGCGCCGGCCCCTGTTCGTCGGCTTTTCCGATTTCACCTTTCTGCTCAACGAGATCTACCACGCCTGCCGCGTCCCGGCCATCTACTTCCCGTCCCTCAAGGTCGGCAAGGGCGACTTCCGCAACCTCCTGTCGCTCATCGCCGGGGAGGAGACCGTCTACAACGGCTCGGCCTGGCTGACCCCGCCCCCGCCGCGGAAGCTCACGGGCGTCCCGGTCGGCGGCAATCTCTCGACCTTCGTCAACTTCCTCAACCGCAGCGATCCGCCCCGCATCTGCTGGAAGCGGCACATCCTGTTCGTCGAGGACGTCCAGGTCGACGTCGAGGACCTTCACCGCCTGTTGGCCGCCCTGCGCCGCCACGACGTCTTTTCCGGCATCAAGGGCGTCGTCGTCGGCTCGATCAGCCCGCCGGGCAAGAGCCTGTTCCCGAAGAAGCAGCAGCGGGAGGCCGTCCGCTTCGTCCGGTCCTACCTCGCCGACGTCATCCGCGACCGCCGGCGCGAGGGCCGTCCCCTGCCCATCCTGACGGTGGCCAATTTCGGGCACAACATCCGCCGCAATCTCATGGCCGTGCCGATCGGCGGGCGCGTGACCATCTCCCGCTCTAAAAAGATCGTGTTCACGCTGAACCGGCGCGCCCCGCGGATCGCCCCGGCCGTCTAAAAGGGATCATTTCCGCAGGTAGATGAGGGCCTGCATGGCGGCCACACACCCCTCGCCGGCCGCCGCAACGACCTGGAGACCGCCGCAGGTGATGTCGCCCGCGGCGAAGACGCCGGGGACGTTGGTCCTCTGGAAGCGGTCGACGGCGACGCATTGCTTGTGGTCGAGGCCGATCCCCGCCTTGGCGAAGAGCGGCCCGGCCGGGATCTCGCGGAAGATGAAGACGGCCGCGACCGGCACGGTCTCGGCCCCGGACGGGGACTCGACGAGGACGCTCTCCACCCGCTCCTCGCCGCGGATGTCCTTGATCTTCCCGACGCGGCGGATCTCCACGCCCTGGCCCTCGAGGGCCAGGGCCTCCGGCGAATCCGCCGCCCCGCCCGCCTTTCCCGGCACCCAGATGACCTTGCAGCCCATGGCCTGCAGGGCGTGGACGTCCTCCAAGGCTTCCTCTCCGTGCCCGACGGCCGCGACCGTCGCGCCGCGGAAGAGCGGCCCGTCACAAGTGGCGCAGTAGCTGACGCCCTGGCCGACGAGCCGGTCCTCGCCCGGGATCATGCGTTCCTTGGGGACGGGTTTGCCCGTGGCCAGAACGACCGCACCGGCCTCGACGACGGCCTCTTTGGTGGTGACGTATTTGGGATCCCCGTCGAGCGCGTAGGCGATGGCGTCGCCGGCCACAACTTCGGCCCCGAAGGAGGTCGCCTGGCGGCGGATGATGCCGAGCAGCTCGGCGCTGTCGATGGACGGGAAGCCGGGGTAGTTCTCGAGGGTATAGGGGATGGCCAGACGCGACGGGCCGCGGCCTTCGAGGATGAGGGCTTTCTTGCCCGCCCGGGCCACGTACAGCCCGGCCGTCAGCCCGGCCGGGCCCGCGCCGATGATGAGGACGTCGGTCTTGAGGGATTGGATGCCCATGGGGACTCCGTCCGCGCCCACCGCGCGATCACTCGGCCAGGCGGCCGCTGTCGCCGACCTTCCAGGCGTTCCCCGTCAGGATGTAGAGGATGGCCCGGCGGATCTCCCGGCCCTCCTCGCCCTTGAACCAGATCTCGACGACGGCCCAGTCCTCGAGGCCCTTGAAGGTCATCTCCAGCACCGATCTGCCCCCTCCGACGAGCTTGGCGCCGCGGAATCTCTTGA
This sequence comes from Candidatus Aminicenantota bacterium, assembly GCA_041304225.1. Lineage (GTDB taxonomy): Bacteria > Acidobacteriota > Aminicenantia > Aminicenantales > Saccharicenantaceae > RBG-16-66-30. The sequence continues at coordinate 4,888 of JBFYNT010000134.1, read as the reverse complement.
GGACGGCGGAGTTGGCGCCGAAGTTCCGGACCTGGAGGGGCAGGAGCTCCGACTCCTCGGAACTCGTCTTCAGCAGCTGCTCGAGCTCCGAGGCCGGCTGGTAATAGGCGTCCATCGTGAACCATTCGTAGCCCTTGGTCGGGTCCCCTCCCCCGCCCGGGCCCAGGGCCTTGATCCCGAAATAGGCGCCCACGACCAGGGCGTCGAAGGCCAGGAAGATGACCAGGATGCGGACGGCTTTACTCATCGGTGTCTCCAGTTTTCGGCGGGGCGGGGGCATGCTCCGCCCGGGCCCGGTCCATCGCCGCGGCCTCGGCGGCGATAAGGCGGTAGCGGTCGGAGGGAATGGTCCGCGATTTCCGGAAGAGCGTGCGGCCGCGCCGCTCCTCGAGGCCGGCGAGCGAGCCGAAGACCTCCTGCTCCCGGTCCTCGGGGTTGCGCTTGAAGTACTCCTCGAACCTAGCCTCCGGCAGCATGCCCCGGCCGCGCAGGGTCCGCAGCATCGCCCGCGTGCTGACCCCGAAATAGCGCTTGAGGAAAAGGACGTCGTCGAACGACAGGCTCTTCGAGCGGGAGTCCTTCTCGACGAGCTCGCGGAGCTTGGACGGCGGTACGAGGAAGCGCGAGGCGAAGGTCTGGGCGTACTGCTCGCGGGGCGGGTAGAGCGAGACGTATTCGTCGACGACGACGTCGGGGTCGTCGACGATCGGGCTGTCGGCCCGGTCCATGAGGTAGTGGCCGTAGAGGTGGGCGGCGACGAGCGTCTGGAAACCGGGCGCCTCGTTGGCGTTGATCAGGGCGAAGGCGGCCTTCCGCTCCTCGTCGAAGACGAAGACCCCGGCGATGCGCGATTCCTCGGGGAGGGTCTGGCGGACGATGCGCAGGCCGTTGGCCTCGCACAGGTTCAGGACGTCGCGGATGGGCTCGTTGCCGAGGCCCAGGCGGCGGCGCTCTTCCTCGGCCAGCCGTTCCGCGGAGACCCGGGGGTATTGCGGCGCGAGGTCGAGCCGGCGGCCCGTCTGCTCCTCGAGCTCGAGGTACCGGTCGCAGGCCGCCTTGAACTTCAGCAGGTCCTTGCGGACCCGCTCGTCCGCCGCGGCCCGGTCGAACAGGCTCTCGAAGGCCGGCCGCCGGTCCTCGAAGAAGTAGGAGACGTTCCGGTTCAGGAACCCGGCGACCTTGAGGAGGGTCTCGAAGCTGGGGGTCCGCTTGCCGGACTCGAGGAGCGAGATGTACTCCGAGGATAGCCCGAGGGCCTTGGCGAACGCGCCCTGGCTGAGGTTGACCTCCTCGCGGGCCCTCTTGAGTCGTGTCCCGAGAAGCTTGTCCATGGCGGCGCACCCCTGGGCGGCGGCGGTAGAATAACACGGGGTTAGAGGTGTGTCAACCGCCCTTCCCCATAAAATAACGATTGACAAAACGCCGCCGGCCCTTAGAATTGAAATGACTACGAGGGTCAAACGCAATGGCCGATGAGAACCTGCTCGACATCTTCAAGGGCGCCTCGGCGAATCTCTGCAACAGCGTTCTCGACCAGATCCAGGACGCGGTCGTCTGGGTGGACGAGAACCGCAAGGTCGTCTACTGGAACAAGGCGGCCGAGCAGATCTCCGGCCGGGAGGCGGCCTCCGTCCTGGGGCAGGCCTGCTCCGAGCTGCCGGGCCTGTTCACAGACCTGGGCGGGGTCGACATCTGCCGCGACAAGTGCCCCGTGGCCATGACCCTCAAGGACGGCGCCCCGCGGACGCTCGATGTCTATCTCCAGCACAAGGAAGGGTTCCGCACGCCGGCCTCCCTGAGGATTATCCCCGTGTTCAAGGACGGCGGAGCGATCATCGGGGCGGTCGAGACGTTCACCGGCACGGCGCCCAAGGTGACCATCCCTCTGGCCCTGGCCGAGCTCGAAAAGATGGGCCTCGTCGATCCCGAGAGCGGCATCCCCTCCAAGCAGTACCTGGACATGACGCTGAACACGCGGCTCGAGGAATTCCAGAAGTACGGGCTGTCGTTCGGGATGATCTACGTCGACATCGACAACTACGGCAAGATCCTCGAGAAGCAGGGCCGGTTCAACGCCAGCAAGATCATCCGGACCGTGGCCCGGACCCTGCACAAGAACATCCGCTTCTTCGACATCGTCGGCCGCTGGGGCACCGAGGAGTTCCTGATCGTCCTGCTCAATATCGACGAGGGCCGCCTGGACATCGTGGCCAACAAGCTCCGCCTTCTCGTCGCGGAATCCTACATCACCACGGAGACCGGCATCCTCAATACCACGGTGTCCATGGGCGCCAGCCTCGTCCTCCGCTACGACACGGTCGAATCCCTGATCAAGCGCGGCGAACAGCTCATGATGCACAGCAAGTGGCTGGGCAAGAACCGGGTCAGCATGAGCTTCGTCCAGAAAGAGATGCTCTGACGGGTTAGCGGGCCCTTCCCCCGTTCCCGGTTGGTTTCCTCTCTCGGCTTTGGTTCGGGGATATCCTCTGGCTCCCCGGCCCCCCGGGAACCGGTTCGCACGGTTCCCCCCGCTACGCGGGTTCCCCCCTCCAGCAACGGGGATCTGCTAGGCCACTAGATCACCCTGTCCCGAGAGGGACGAGGATAATCCCCTCGCCTCCTCGAGCGGAAACCTTGGCATTCACCAAGAAAGGCAAAAGGCCCCCTTTCCCGGGGGGTCGGAAAAGGGGGCGAAGACAGAAAGGAGGGTTAGAAAGAGGCCGGATTCTTGGCCTTCAGATCGTTGATCTCGGCGGCGAAGAGGACTTCGCTGTTCTCGCCCGATAGGCTCAGCCTCAGCCCCGTGCCCTGATAAACCCACTCGGAGGACAGGGTCAGGCTCCCGGAGGTGACGGCCGCTCCCAGCTTCTCTCCCCGCTCGGCGTAGGCCCGGTCCTTCCAGACCACATTGTTGAAGCGGGGCTCCCCGACCTGCGCGTTCAGGAACTCCCGGATCCTGTTGTAATCGGCGATGTAACGGTCCTTGTCCGCGTAGCGCTCGAGCAGGTGGAGCCGGAGGGAGGCCAGCCGGCGGTCGACGAGGACGTAGGTGACGAGGCACCGCTTCCCGAGGACGTCGCGGTGGTAGCGCAGGAACCCCATGTCCCCGGAATGCTCCCGGCTGAGGGGACGGCCTTCGGCCTTCATGATGCCGTCCTCGGTCTGGCCCCAGGCGACGCGGGGCAGGTGGACCGCGGACAGCTCGAATTCCTTGGGATTCTCGATCTCGGGCTCGGACGGGGTCAGGTCGATGATCTTGAGCGTGGAGTTGAGCTTGCGGACGATCCCCTCGGTGACGTAGCCGGACAGGGTCCGTCCCGAGCGGGTGGACGAGAACGAGACGTAGAGCCAGATCGTGCGGAACTTCATCGCGCTCGCCTGCTTGAGCACAGTGCCGCGCGCCAGCGTTTCGACGACGGGACTGCGGTCGTTGGGTTCGAGGTGGATCGGGGCCTTCTCGGCGGTCACTTCGAGCCTGACGACGATCTCCGCCCGGGCGGGTGACGGCCGGACGAGGGCGATCAGGGCGAGCGCCAGGACGGTCCCGGCGGCCGTTTTGACTCTTATCGTTCGAAACATGTTCTTGGTCCTTCCCGGTTTTGCCTGGGACCAGTATGGGGTGGACCGGCGGGCCGGGCAATCCCCGCCGGTGATGATTTCGGGGGGGGTTACCCTCTCACCTCATGGGGGGTTAGGGGGGAGGGGCCGCCCCTGGGGACGGTCCCTCCCCGGGGCTTATTTCAGCTGGAACCTGACAGTGACCGTGAAGACGACGGGCCGGGGACGGCCGTTGATGACCATCGGCTCGTAGACCCACTGCCGGACGGCGTCGACGGCCGCCTGGTCGAGCAGGGGGATGGACCGCAGGATCTTGACCCCGGTGACTCGCCCGTAGACATCGGTCGTGGCCTCGACGATGACGATGCCCTCGACCCGGGCCTGCCGGGCGATCTCGGGATAGACCGGCGCGACCTCGCGGACGAGCTTGGGGGGCTTGACGTCGCCGATGGCCCGGACCGGAGCCTCGACCTCGCCGACGACGCCGCCCAGGACGCCGCCCACGACGCCGCCCAGCACGCCGCCGACGACGCCGCCTTCGACGCCGCCTTCGACGCCGCCCTCGACGCCGATGTCGGAGAGCGTCTCTTCGGCGATCTGCTCGGGGATCTCGACGGGGGCGACGAGCTTGCCCGCCTCCATGGGAGCGGAGGCCTGGACCCGCTTGATCCGGGCGCTCGTCGCGGCCGCTTTCCGCTTGGCCGGTGGCGGCGGGGGGGGAGGAGGCGGCGGCGGGGGCGCCAGGAAGGCGCTGTAGACCTCGACCGTGGGCAGATCGCCCGTTTTGAGCAGGGGCAGGACGATCAGAAGGACGATGACCGCGGCGTGGCCGACGACGGAGAGCGGGAAGAGGACCGCTTTGGCCCGCGCCCGGCGCTCCGGCCGGTAGAAGGAATCCTGGAACATGGCGACCTCCGCGACACGGGATGCGGGGGCTCCGGCGTCCCGCCGGGCGATCCCGGCCCGGACACTTCCCGGGAAGGAAGCCCAGTAGTCCGCTCCCCGCGGAACGGAGGGAGACGTTCGCGGCAGGGCGTCGAGCCGGCGGAGGAACTCGAGGTCCCGGCGGCACGCCGCGCAGGTCTTGAGATGCTTCTCCACCCGGGCGCGGTCGGCCGCCCGGAGCTCGCCGTCGGCGTAGGCCCCGATGAGTTCCTGGAGTTTGCGGTGTCTCATCTCAAGCTCCCCTGCCGTGGGAATCGTCCAGGAGGTCCTTCAGCTTCTGCCGGGCGCGGTTGAGCCTGGACATGACGGTCCCGAGCGGCAGGTCGAGCGCCCGGGAGATCTCCTCGTAGCTCAGGCTTTCTTCTAACCTCAGGACGAAGACTCT
>JBFYNT010000133.1:0-15213 GCA_041304225.1 Candidatus Aminicenantota bacterium | reverse complement strand
CGGCCGTCGCCCTCCCCGGAGACCGGTTCGTCATCCGTTCCTTCTCGCCCATCGTCACCGTCGGCGGCGGCCGCATCCTCGACGCCGCTCCCGAAAAGCACAAGCGCCTCAGCGGCCGCGTCCTCCAAGGCCTCGAAAAGCTCGGGGGAACGGCCCGCGACGCCGTCGAGCAGATGTTCGCCCAGTCGGGCGGCACGCCCCGAAACGCCTCCGATATCGCCTTGAAGCTCGGACGCGCCGAGCCCGAGGTGGCCGAGGCGGTCGCGGCGCTCGCGGCCGACGGCGCGCTCGTCGGGGTCGGCGACGCGCAGCCCGAGCGCTATCTCCACCGGTCGGTCTACGACGGGTTGGCCGGCGGCCTCGTTGCCGGGCTCGAGTCCTATTTCGCCGCGAATCCGTTCAAGGCCGCGATGCCCTACTCGGACCTCCGCGCGGCCTTCCTCGAAAAGAGCGACGCCGCCGCGTTGAAACTCGTCCTCGAAACCCTCGTCGCGCGGGGCGTGCTCTTCAGGAATGACGCCGGCGTCGGCCTGGCCGGACGGGCGGTCGCCGCCGATCCGGTCGAAGCCGAGCGCCGGGCCCGTGTCGCAGGCGCCTTCGCGAGCGCCCGTTTTGCGGCCCCGCTCGAAGACGACGTCCGGACGAGCCTCAAACTGAATCCCTCGGCCTTCGACCCCGTCCTCAAGGCCCTCCTCAAGGACGGCACCCTCGTTCGCCTGGCCCCCAAGGTCATCTACCACCGCGACACGGTCGAGGCCGCCCGCGCCGCCGTGGCCGGCCTCATCGAGCGGCACGGCTCGGTCTCCATCGCCGAGCTCCGCGACCGCCTCGCGCTGTCCCGGAAATACGCCCAGGCCATCCTCGAATTCTTCGACCGGACCGGCCTCACGAAACGCGCCGGCGACCGCCACGTCGCGGCCGCGAAATAGAAAAGCTGAGCTCAGCCCCGCCCTTCGCCGGCCGCGGGAATCCCATTCCCCCGCTCCGGCGTTATACGAGTATAATAGGCCCTCCCATGAAAGCCCGGCGCGCCCTTTTCCTCTTCCACGTCCGGGTCGGCGCCCGGCTGGCCCTGCGCGTCTTGGCCCCGGTGCTGGCCGCGGCGCTCTTCCTCTATTACATCCTCCGGCCCGAATTCGCGCTCGAGCTGGCCCGCATCCTCTTCGTCGAAGGGAGCTTGGTCGAGTCCGGCCTGGTGGGAACGCTGCTCCTCCTCGGGCTGGCCCGCGTCGTCTCCCCCCGGATCGCGGCCGGAAGCGGCGGCTGGGCCCGCTCGCTCCCCGTCGGACCCCGCGCCCGACGGCTGTCCGCCCTCATCGCCCTGGTCGTCGGGGAATCGCCGCTCCTCGCGGTGCTGGCGGTATTCGCCTGGGCCGTCACGGATCCGGGACCGATGCCGGAGGCCGCGTTCACCGCGCGCGCCGCGGAACACCTCGCGCGCGTCGCGCCGCACATCATCGGCCTCGTCGCCGGCGCGGCCGCGGCCGGGCTGGTCAGTCTCCCTTCGGCGATCCCCCGCCGGATCAAGATCGTCCCGGCCGCCGCCTGCTTCCTGTCGTTCGCGGGCGATCCGGCGGTGCTCGCCATCTCCGTCCTCCTGCTCGTCGGTGCCATAGCCCTTCCCGGCGGGGGCCGGGTCCCTCGCGGGGGCCGCGCACCGCGGCGCGCGCTGCCGGCCGCCGTATTCTTCCAAGCGCTCGCCCTGCGCGCCGTCCGGGGCCGGCTCGCCCTGGCCTGCCTGCCGCCCTTTCTCGTGCTCGGCGCCGCGCGGATCTTCCTGGCCAATAACGAGCTCGCGCCCCGCTCGGCCGAAGCTATCTCTGTCTTCGGCCTCGCCTTCAGCCTCACCGCGTTGATCGGGCCGGCCGCCGACATCCTGGCCGTACGCCGGCCCGCCTGGCCATGGCTGCGCTCGCTGCCGCGATCCGCCGCGGCCCGGGTGCGGGACGACGCCCTCCTCCTCGCCTTCCTCGGCCTGCCGCTCGTCGCTTTCGGTCTGGCCTTTCTTCGGCGACCGGCCTGGCTGGCCGGCTATCTTATAGGGCCGCTGGCCTGGCTGGCTTTGCGCGGCGCCGGGGCCGTTCGCGAGGCCGGCGACCGGCCGTTCGGGGCGCTCGGGCATATCACGGTCGAAGGCGCCATCCTGTCCTTCGTCCTGGCGCTCGTCCCGTGGACCTCGTTCCTCATCGCAGCCGCGACCCCCGCCGCCTTTCTCCTCGCCCGGAACGCGGAGCGGCGCCTCAAGCCCACCCGCTGGGCCGAACGGCACCACTCGAACGCCGGCGATCCCTTGTCCTGGAGCGCGTCATGATGGTCTTCGAAGACGTCACGTTCGCCTACGAGCCCGGCCGGCCCGTCGTCCGGAACGCGTCCTTCCCCCTGGGGCCCGGCCTGACGCTCCTGCTCGGCCCGAACGGCTGCGGCAAGAGCACCCTGCTCAAGCTAGCGGCCGGCGTCGAAAGGCCTGACCGGGGCCGGATCCTCGTCGACGGCCTCGACCTCTGGATGCGGGAAGCCGAAGCGCGCCGCGGCTTGGCCTATCTCCCGGAATTCGCCGACATCACGCCCTACGCCACCCTCCGGGACGTCCTTCTCCTGGTCTGCCGCCTCCGCGGCGAGTCGAAGGCCGCGGGGGCCAAAGCCCTGGAGATCTTCGGGCTGGCGGACGAATCCGGGCGGTCGGTCCGGGAGCTGTCCTCGGGACAGCGCAAACGGGCCCTGTTCGCGGCGGCCTTCGTCGGCAGCCCGGCCCACATCCTGCTCGACGAGCCTCTCGACGCCCTGGACCGGCAGATCGCCGACGACGTCTTACGCTGGATCGGCGGGCGCGCCGCCGCCGGGGCTTCGGTCATCGTCGTCTCCCACGCCATCGAGCCCCTGGCCGGGCTCGTGACCCGGGCCGTGACCGTGCGCGACGGATCGATCGCGATCCGCGAGGATATCCCCGTTTCTCCCGAGGCCCGGCTTCGATTCCTCGACGCGCTGGCCCGCGGCCGCGACCCCCGCGTTCCCGAAGGAGGGTCCTTCGATGCCGCGTGAACGCCTCCTCCTCGTCGACGGCTACAACGTCATCCATCGGGTCCCGGAGCTCGAAGCGAGCCTCTCGGAAGGCTTGCAGAACGCCCGGAACCGCCTGGCCGTCCGGCTCTCGGCCTGGGCCCGCGAGCATCCGGGCATCGAATGCCTCATCGTGTTCGACGGCGATTTCCAGTACGCGGGCGGCCGCGACCAGCGGCTGGCCGGCATTCGCTGTCTCTTCTCGCTGAGCTCCCACGGCGGGGACGACGAGCTCATCCGTTTCGTCCGGGACTACAAGGGACGGAAATCGGACCTCACGGTCGTGTCCGACGACAACAAGGTCGGGAACAATTGCCGGGCCCACGGCGCCTCGGTCCGGCCTTCGAGCTTCATCATGACCCGCAAGGCGCGCCCCGCGACCCCCGGGATCAAGGACCCCGCCCGCGCCAAAGGGCTCGATAGCCGGACGGCGGCGGTGATCGACGCCGAGCTCAAGAAAAAGTTCGGCCTTTGAGCCAAGGGCATGCCCTTTAGGGGGCATTTCGAGCCCTTCTCTTGACACCCTCCCCCCAGGATAATATTATGATATTTGGCTGGTAGGGGCTAATTATTTTCGATAGAGGAGGTTATGCCATGAATGCGTCCCTTTCAAAACTTAAATCCCTCGCGTCCCTGGCCGTCCTGGCCGCGGGCTTCGCCGCCTGCGGTATCGGGGGGGACACGGGCCGGCTCTCCCTGAGCCTGACCGACGCCGCGACCGACCAATACAGCGCGGTCTACATCACCATCCGGGAGGTCGCCGTCCACGCCGAAGGCGACCTGGAAGACACCTGGACGACCGTCTCCACCCCCAATAAGACCGTCAATCTTCTGGAGCTCGTCAACGGCGTGCGGGAACAGCTGGCCCTGGCGGACCTTTCCGCCGGCCATTATACCCAGCTGCGGCTCATGATCGGCGAGACGGCCGACGGCGGCGTCAACATCCGCAGCCAAGCCCATCCCTTCGCGAACTACGTGATCGGCGATTCCAGCGACTATCACGAACTGAAGATCCCGAGCGGCTTCCAGAGCGGCATCAAGATCGTCCAGGGATTCGAGATCAACGAGAATCGTACGACCGAGCTCCTCCTCGACTTCGACGCGTCGAGGTCGGTCGTTGTCGCCGGCCGCAGCGGGAGGTATCTCCTGAAGCCGACGATCCAGGTGCTCGGCACCGAGCTCGCCGCGATCGTCAGCGGCCACGTGTCCACCCCGGCCGCCGACCTCAGCCCGGTCGCTATCCCCGGCGCGCTCGTCAGCGCCCAGCTTTACGACGCCCTGGCCGCCGACGCCAAGGACCGGGTCGTGGTTCGGACCGCCACCCTCAGCGACGATGCCGGAGCCTATAAGCTATTCATCGGTGCGGGCGCCTACAATCTCGTCGCCAGCCGGCTGGGCGACGTGGAACCCGTCTACGCGCCGCTCGCCGTCGAGCTCGCCGTCGAGGCCGACGCGACGCCCACCCAGGATTTCTCGATCGAAGACGTCGCCCCGGCCGATCTCGGCACCGTGGAGGGAGCGGTCTCGATCGCCAACCCGGCCACCGACGCCTACGTGACCATCTCCGTCCGGACGACGGTCACGCTGACGAGCGGGGACGTCATGATCGAGGTCTGGTCGGCCAACGTCCAGGACGGAGGCACCTACGCCATCAAGCTGCCGGCCGGCGCGTATACCGTCGTCGCCTTCACAAGCGGCAAGCCGACCTTCGAAGCGACCGGCGTCGCCGTGACCGCGAATACGACTACGACCCTGCCCATCGCGTTCTGATCGATCTATCCAGGGCCTTCCGGGGGCGCGCCCGGAAGGCCCTTTCTTATCTCCCGTCCTTGGCCCCCGTCAGGATCCCGGCCAAGAGTTGTCGGACAACAGGGGCGATTTGACACCCTTCCATCGAATCCCTATCATTGAATCGCCCAATCGATCCCCAATACAAGAAATCGATCCCCAATGAACCTATTCGCGGCCCTCGAGGCCAAGATCGCCAAACTCAAAGAATCCTGCGTATCGGAATACCCGGTGCCCCGGCTCCGGATCGGCGACAAGACGGCAGACCTGGCCATCGTCCAGGGAGGCATGGGCGTCGGGATCTCTCTCTCCAATCTGGCCGCGGCCGTGGCCCGGGAGGGCGGGATCGGCGTCATCGCCGCCAATGCCATCGGCATGATCGAGGACGATTACTACGCCGATCCCGTGGCCGCGAACGTCCGGGCCCTGCGACGGGAGATCCGCGAAGCCCGCCGTAACTCAACCGGGATGATCGGCGTCAATATCATGGTCGCCGTCGACTGCTTCCACGAGCTGCTCGAGGCCGCGGTCGAAGAGAAGGTCGACGTTCTTTTCCTCGGAGCGGGCCTGCCGATCAAGGGCATCCCGGTCCAGGCCATCCGGCGGGCCGGCGTCCAGGTCGTGCCGATCGTCAGCTCGGCGCGGGCGGCCAAACTCATCTTCAGATCTTGGGAAAAAACCTACCAGGATATCCCTGACGGCGCCGTCGTCGAAGGGCCCCGCGCGGGCGGTCATCTCGGCTTCAAGCCGGAGCAGATCGACGATCCCGCTTTCGCGCTCGAACGCCTCGTCCCCGAAGTGGTCGAGGCGCTCAGGGAATTCGAGACGCGCTGGTGTCGCGCCCTGCCGGTCATCGCCGCGGGCGGGATCTTCACGGGCGAGGACATCCGCCGGTTCCTCGAACTCGGAGCGAAGGGCGTCCAGCTCGGGACGCGTTTCGTGGCGACGCACGAGTGCGACGCCGACATCCGCTTCAAGAAGGCCTACCTCGCCTGCAAGGAGGAGGATATCCTCATCATCCGCTCCCCCGTAGGCCTGCCTGGACGGGCTATCAAGGGCAGGTTCCTCGAAGCCATCGCCCGAGGAGACAAGAAGGTCTTCCGGTGCCCCTCGCGCTGCCTCGAAAGCTGCGGGGCCCGCGAGGCCCGCTACTGCATCTCCGAAGCCCTCGACGCCGCCCGCAAGGGCGACCTCGAGAACGGTTTCGCCTTCTGCGGCGCCAACGCCCATCGGGTCGAGGCCGTCGTGCCCGTGAAACAGCTCATCGCCGGGCTCCGGCAGGGATTCGCCCTAGCCGGCCTCGCCGGCGCGCTGCGGGCGGAAGTCGAGAGGCATCGGGAAGGCCTTAAGGCGCTCAGGGATGAATACGCGGCGACCATGGCCGGTATGCGAGCCAGGTTCCGGGAAGGCCTGCGCCAGCTGGTCGAAGACAACGAGACCCGGTATCGGGATGAGAAGATCCGGATCCGCGAAAGACTTATCGGGATCAAACGGGAATACGATCAGGCCAAGGCCCGGCTCGGGGAGCTTCGGGCCGAGCTCGATCTCCTGCTGAACGCGGCGCCGTCTTTCTGCGCCGCGTGAGCGCCGGGAAGCAGGCCGGCCTCCCCTATTTCTTCGGCCGATAGATGATGTTGAATTGTTTCAGGTATTCCGCCAGAGGCGGCAGACCAAGCTCTCTCCTCCATTCGTCGACCTTGGACTCGTCCTCCAGAAGATAGAGCTCTTCGGACTTCGTCTTCTCGTTATACCTCGTGTGCGTGCCGTACTTCTGCGGCTTGTTCTCGTTGTACAGGCTCCGGTCGTAGATCGCGGCGTATCTCTCCCAGGGGAGCTCCTTGGCTTCGCAGGCCTTCCTGATATCGGTAAGATACTTCTTTTGAGCCCCGTCGCTCGAATGCATCGTGACGAGGAAAGCCGCCATGGCCGCCTCTTGCCCGACCTGGGCGACGCGCGGCCAGCCCTTGGCCACGATCAGTCCCTCGAGCTCGGCTTGATTCCTGCCCTGGATCATGAATTTGAACGTCCACAACGCCTCCACGACGGAGGACTTCATGCCCACCTTGCGCCCGGCGATACCGACCTCGATGAAGAAAGCCTGGTCCCAGGCCCGCAATCGCCACAGCGCCTTGGCGTATTCGACGTCCTTGTAGGGGTCATTGAGCTTGGCGTTGAGCGTGGCGACGAGCTTGTCCTCGAATTCGGTCCAGCGCTTGTCCCCCCTGGCCGTCAGAAGGTCCGGATCGATCAAAGGCGCGAGGGAAGGCTCCATATCGACGGCCAGAGCCAGGTACCGGAAGCACTCATCGAGTCGTCTGTTGATGGACAGGGCCTTGGCCAGGTTGTAGACGTTCTTTTGGTCCTTGGGATCCTGGGCATAGGCCTTCTCGAACTCCGCGATCGCTCCGGGGATGTCCCCCTCGCCCCGCAAGCGCTCCCCGGGCGTCCCGCCGGCGAGCGGCGGTCCGGGCTGCGAAAAGGCGAAGGCGCAGGCGGTCAGGAGGCAAGATAGCGCGGCGATGAATCGTTTGTTCATGGGGTCGATCTCCAGCGGTCCCTTCAAGCCGGTTACACCGGTTTCTCATTTGTCTATCCTAAGATGAAGGTGTCAGCCGTGTAAAGGGGCAAGCTGCCCATGATGGACCATTTTCGATATTGACATCTTTTTGACAAGTTTCCCTCCCTCACCCATTATGATCTGCGGGGGATGATCAGAATGGCCGGAAACGGGCTTGTCGTTCTGGGTTATGTCCTGGTGTTCTGGGGGGTTCTGCCGGGAATCCTGGTCCTTCTAGCCGCCTGGGGAGAGCATGTTCTCGGGCCAAGGGTCCATATGCCCGGCCTCTGGCCGGCGGGGCTGGCGCTCGCCGGGGTTTCGGGCGTCATGCTCGCCCTCTCGATCGTCCAATACACGCGGGCCACCGGATATTTGCCCATTTCGGCCTTCCCCCCCCGGCGGCTCATCAGGTCCGGCGTCTTCGGCATATGGCGCCATCCGATCTATCTGTTCTTCCTCATGTTTTTCGGCGGGCTCGCCGTGGTCTTCTGGCCGACGGGCTCTGTCCTGGTGGCCGTCCCCGTCCTCGCCCTAATGACCCTTCTTTACGCCAGGTTCGAAGAACGAGGGCTCGAACGACGCTTCGGCCGTCTCTATCTCGGGCACCGCCGACGGACTTCGATCGTCATCCCCCGGCTTATCCATTTCGTCCGGGCCCTATTCGCCGTCTTGAGCCGTCTTTTGTTCCGGTTCGAGGTCTTGGGCAGGGAACAGCTCGCCCTCGATCCCCCCTTTGTCGTGGTCTCCGCCCATCGGAGCTTTCTTGATCCCTTTTTCATCCTGGCAGCCCTCGGCACCCCCATACACTTCATCTCCACGTCCGGGATGTTCCGAAAGCCTCTATCCCGGTTCATTTTCTCACGGCTCCTCTGCCTCCCCGTGACAAGATACAAGCCCGATATCCGGAATGCGCTCGCGATCCGTCGCCGGCTTCTCGAGGGTTGCGTGGTGGGGATGTTCCCCGAAGCGGAGCGTTCCTGGACCGACTCGATGGCCGGCTTCAAACCCGAAGCCGCGAGCCTTCTTCGGAACCTCTCCGACGTCCCGATCCTCCCGATACGGCTGCAGGGGACCTATGCCGTTTGGCCTCGTTGGGCGAGGGGCCCGCGGCGGGCCAAGGTATCGGCACGGATCGAGAAGCCAATATTCGCGAACAACTGGGGATCCCCGGCTGAGCTGGAAGCGGAGCTTTCCCGGCTCATCGCGCCACAGGAAGCCCCCGCCTTCCGAGTGAGTCCGATCGCGGCCAGAGGCATCGAATCCCTGCTCTATCGCTGTCCCGAGTGCCTGTGTTTCGAGACGATCCAGTCCGGAAAAGGGAGGGCTCATTTCCGTTGCTCGAACTGCCTGGCCGATTTCAAATTGCTTTCCGACTTTTCGGTTCAGAGATCCGGCGACTCTGTCGGGTCGTCGCTGGCGGGCCTCTCACGCCGGATCCGCATTGGGCCCGAGGACCGCCTCCCCGGCGGCGAGCCTGGGCCGGCCCCGGCCCGGGTCAAGCTCTCCGTCGGGACGCATCGCCGGCTCGAGGAGGTCGGGAGAGGTCTCTTGAGCATATCGGATCTCCTGCTGACCTTCGAATCCAACGGACCGGCCCTCCGCATAGACTTCAGGGATATCCGTTCCGTAGTCATCGAAGGCGCACGGAAGCTCGAGGTGTACGGGGGCCGTCCGCCGCGCCTGTATCAGTTCTTTATCATCGACCAAAGCGCTCTGAAATGGCAAGACGTCATCCTTGAGACCCTCCGGCGCCGTTCCGGCGCCTCTCCGAAGACGGCCTAAGGAGGAAGATAATGCCCCGAACAGACCTCATCGCCGATTACGGCCGGCAGATCGACCGGCTGGGCCTCCTCGATCTCGCGCCCCGGGCGAAGAGCCGGGCCGTCTCTCGTTTTCAATCCCGGATCCTCGACGCTTTCGGCCGCCTGGCGCCGGGCTCCGTTCCGGCCCGGATCTTCGCCCGGACCGCCCGGCAGCTCATCGGCGGATTCCTCTACTCCCTCAAGATCGAGATCACCGATAGCTGCCCGATGAATTGCCGGATCTGTTATGTGCGCAAAGGAAAGCAAGAGATCCCGCTCAAAGACATCCGGCGGCTTTACCGCTCGATCCGCTCCTGCGGCGTTCGGATCGAGATCTTGGGAGGCGAGCCGCTGCTTCACGGCGATCTGATCGAGATCATCCGTTCCGCGAAACAAGAGGCCCGGAGCCCTTACATCACCCTTTATACCAACGCGGCCCTGGCGACCCCCGTCCTTTCGTCGAATATGAAGACCGCGGGCCTCGATGGGGCCATCGTTTCCCTCTGGTCCCATCGGGAAAGCGTCCATGACACCCTAACGCGGGAACCCGGTTCGTGGGCGGCCGCCGTTCAGGGCATGCGCCGGATGTCGGAGGCCGGGATCACGGTCTACACCTTCACACCCGTCCTCCGTCACAACGTCGCGGATGTGCCGGACATCTATGCGTTCGTCAGGAGCCGGCTTCGGGCGAACCCGCTTTTCTATCAATATATTCCCGGATCCCGGGACGACGATCTGAATATCCGACCCGAAGAATGGCAGCAGGTCAAGCGCTGGATCCTGGATCGCGCCACGGAGCACTGGGATTTCGTCCGGAGCTTCTATAGGCTGACCGGGAATTCCTGCTCGGGGGGGAACTTCGTGTTGACCATCAAGGCCGACGGATCCGTGCAACCTTGCCCCTTTGTCGACGACGTCCCTCTGGGCAACATCTATCGCCAGGACATATGGACGATCTACCGCGGGAGATTCCGCAGCGCGCGCTTGCGGGAGTTCAAGAAACTTCCGGTCGAATGCCGTGACTGCTCGCTCAGGTCGGTCTGTGGAGGGGGGTGCCGGGCGTCCGCCCGCTGGTGCGGCGGCTATGCCCGGAAAGACCCCAAGTGCCTGGGCATCTATTCAGAGCCGGTCACGGCCGCTGAAATGATGGACTGCATCCCGACTTTCTTCTAGCGGCGTCTCGGTTCACCCCGCCCTTGACGCGACTTGATCGACGGGCTGCAATAACTCATCCCTTGGGAGGGTGAGGCATCCGGTGATGCCTCCGGACTTCAAATCCCCCCTCGAGGAAAATCGGCCTCACGGCATTCTCCCCTGTTAAACCGTATTTAGTTTATTTTTCTTGTGTTTACCGATCTTGATGGTTTGATCACGTTTAGGCTAGACTGAGCTATTTTGAGCAAGAGTTTGCACAATCTCTGCTCAATTTTTATGGCAAGCAGACATTCTCGGCGGGGTGGTCTGCTATTTTTTGCCCGCGGACACCAATCGCTTGAGTTCCTCAAACCAGTTCTGGACGAGGATCATCTCGGTGACAGGCGTGGGCTTCCTTTGCTCGACCTTGACCATAAGAAATTGCCTCCCGTCCAGGGAGAGGTCATAGGTACGTATAGGACTACCGCTACTGTAGCCGGGTTTCTCAAAAAGCAGCCGGGGCTTGCTGATTTTGAAGCCGCCGTCTGTCTGGACATCCACGATCCACACTTGATTCTGCCATCGGTAGAAAAGTTGCTTGCCGTTTCTAGCCCACAGGGGCTCGATGCCCCCTTCGCTCGATACCGGCTGCTTCATGCCTGGACCGGGGAAGGGCCGCACGTAGACCTCGTTGCGCTTTGATTCATCAGATGTATAGGCTAGCCAGCGACCATTGGGCGAGAAATCGGGGTACATCTCATTGAAGTGTGAATTCAGGAACGGGGTCATGCGCCCTGAGTGGATGTCCAACACAGCAATATCGTTACCGGTATCTGGGTGTGTTTCTACCAGAGCGACCGTTTTCCCATCCGAAGACAATGATCCTGGCCATTGTCCGTATTCACTTGTTGTCAGCCGCTCCATCGGTGAGCTTCCATCGTAAGGTTGCCAAAACAGGTTAATGCCCCGGGATTTAGACCAACCGAAAAGAAGCCGTTTACCTTCGGGAGTCCAAATCGGATTACCAACTATACCCTCGCCAGTCAGCGGACTGTTGGTGCCTCGGCTTAAGTCATACACCCAGGCCTGCTTCTCTCGCGCCAGAGTTCCATAGGCAATTCTCCGGCCATCAGGAGAAAGACGCGGAGCATAAAAAGGAAACTGTAAGTCTGTGACCGGCTGCTCTATTCCTTTCTGATCCACCCAAACGAGCGAATTCTTCCGGTCCGGGACAAGACCACCTGCCGCATAAATGAGGGACCCTGTGTCAGAAATGCCGAACTGACCAGCGCCCGTGTTAAAAGAATCGTTGTTAGCAAAGGCTTGTATGACGTTTTCAACAAGGGGGATAGGCTGCCCGATGACCTCCATCCTGGCCAGATCAAACCGCACGGCCATGAGCGTCCCCTGCCTTACTAAAACTATATGTCCCGTAGGAATGTACCTGGCATCTGCTGCGTCCTGTAACAGGACATGCCACTCGTTAGTATCCAGTCGAAGAAGAGCAAGCCGGAGTTTCCGATCAGATTCGTATCTCGCTACAGTGAACAGCACACCCTTCCCATTGGGGAGCCAGTATGGCAGACGGTGGCCTGACTCCTCCCGCTTCGGGTCAGGCTTGGTCAACATCTCGGGCTTCCCGCCCTCAGCCGAAACCGTTGAGAGGCCAGCCGAGGATCCATCTGCAAAAATAATTTGGTTATCGTGACCCCAGTTCGCCCCGAATATTGAGGGAGCGTCGCACAGTTCAGTGGCCACGCCACCCTCGACCGGCATCTTTTTCAATTTGCCATTTACCCAGAATCCCACCCACCGGTTGTCAGGCGAGAGAAAGGGACTGATACCCCCTTCCGTTCCGGGGATGGGTTTGGCTTCTAATTGGTCCATTCTTCGCAGGAATAACCAAGGCTTCGCCTGAGGGCCGGGATTATCCTCGATGGCACTGTAGACAACAAACTTGCCGTCGTTGGAAATAGCCATAGCAGATCGGGTCGGGCGCTCCAGCGTCAAGGTCGCAACGCGCATCCCGTCGAGCCAATGACTTGGCTCAACCTTGATAGTTGACGTGACCACCGAGGCGGGGGTAGCGGGATGATAATTCCAGATAAACACTCGTCCAATTAAGAGGCCGGCGAGAAGCATTACAACCGCACAGGCGCCCAACCATAGAATTGAGAACCTCCGGGGAACGGTTTCCGCTTCGGAGGGATAGGTCGCCATCTCTCCGAGTTCGATACGGGCGTCGGCGATGTCGTGCAGGCGTTCTCTGGGATCTTTCTGCAGGCAACGCTGCAGAACGTTCTGGACATTCACAGGTGTATCCTGCGGGAGCACGCTCCAATCTGGCTCGCCCTTGAGGATTTGGGCCAGCGTATCGGAGACTGTTTCCCCACGAAACGCCCGCTCCCCCGTCAGGCACTCATAGAGGATGCAGCCGAAAGCCCAGATATCGGCCCGCTTGTCCACTGACCGCCCACGCGCCTGCTCGGGACTCATGTATGCCGCGGTCCCCAGGATGACTCCCGGCGCGGTCATTTGGGCCGTGATCGTCGGCGAATTCGCGATGTCGACGCCCGTGGTCTCACCCACGTAGGCTTTGGCCAACCCGAAATCAAGGATTTTAACCTTGCCTTCAGGCGTGATCATGATGTTGCCAGGTTTAAGATCCCGGTGGACGACTCCCTTCTCGTGGGCGGTTTCGAGTCCTTCGGCGACCTGCCGGCAAGTCTCCAGCGCCTCATCCATCGGGAGGGCGCCTCTGTCTAACCGCCTTTGAAGCGTATCTCCTTCCACGAGCTCCATTGCCAGGAATCGGAGCCCCTTGGCTTCTTCGAAACCATAGACAGCGGCAATATTGGGGTGATTCAGCGTCGCCAGGAGCTTGGCCTCACGCTCGAACCTCGCCAGTCGCTCCGGGTCCGTCGAAAACTCTTCCGGCAGGATCTTAATGGCCACCTGGCGGCCAAGATTCTTGTCGAGAGCCCGATAAACCTTGCCCATCCCGCCCCGGCCGAGTCCCTCAACGACCTCATAATGCCCAGCGATAACGGTCCCGACAGCGACGACTTTGGTAGGCGATTCCAGAGTCTTCGTGAGGGAGGGCCCATGATCACGGGAGGCACCCAGCGACGTCGCACAATTGCTGCAGAACCGAGCGGAATCGGTATTGTCAGAATCGCATTTATGGCACTTGTTGGCCAAGCAGGTTCCCCTTCTCTAGGTTGGCCTCAGATTAACAAAGGGGTGACCGGGAAGTCAACGGTTCTTGACGCTGCGTGCTCGACGGATTACGATAACTTAGCCCGCGGGAGGGTGAAGGATCCGGTGATCCTTCCGGACTTCAAAACCCCGTTATGGGGAAATCGGCACCGACACCTTCTCCCCTGTTGGACTGTAACTAGTTTATTTTTATTACGTTTACCGATCTTGATGTTTTAATCACGTTTAGGCTAGACTGAGCCATTTTGTGCATTAGTTTGCACAATCTCTACACAATATTTTGATGGCAAGTAGATGACTAAAGCGGAGTAGTCGACTATTTATTGCCCGACGGCACCAGCCGTTTGAGCTCCTCGAACCAGTTCTGAACGATCTTGATATCGGTGACGGCGGCCAATCGGTCCAACGCTTCCCAATCTGGCGACAATTTTCGTTGCCCACCCGTTTTCAGCCAATACCCAAACCTGAGAAGGCTCCTGCTATCGCCGCTCTCGAGCCCTTGCAAGAGATCCTCGGGAAGATCAGAACGCTTAATCGGTCCTCCTCCATAGACATGTCCCCAACCAATGAACCGCTTTCCGTCTGGATGAATGTCGTAACCCCTCACGGGGGATGCTATCAGTCCATAACCCAGACAATCCATTATTAATCGAGGGATACCTGCAGAGAAGGTCGATGTTGTTTCAACATCGACTACCATGAGCTTATGGCTACTCAATATTCTGTTTCCGCTAACGTAATAAATTTGACGTCCGCTGGGTCCCCAACAGGGGATCCACCCTCCCTCATTCGAGACTTTTATCTTCTGGCCGGGGCCAGGATAGGGCCGAACATAGACCTCAAGCTGTCCCGTTTCATTGGATACATAAGCCATCCAATGACCATCCGGAGAGAATTCCGGAAATGATTCCGAAAATTGCGTGTTGATGAAGGCTTCGGACTTTCGGTCCTTTGATCGCAGCACCCAGATATCTAATCGAGTATCGGGATCGGACTTCACATATGCAAGGAGGTCACCTTGGGGCGACCATGAACTTGGGAATATTCGGCTCTCGCTTTCTACCAGGGATTCTGCTTCACCGCTGCCATCGGCGGGTACCCACATAATCTTGCTTAGCCCGGGTCGCTCCGACCTAGAAAACGTTACGCGGCTACTATCGGGCGTCCAAATGTTCCAAAGGTCTGCAGGATTCGTCGTCAAAGGCATTGCTATCCTTCGCTCAATATCTATAACGCCAATGCCCCGCTTACCTTGGAGGACACAATAAGCGGCGTGTGTCCCATCAGGTGAAACACGCGGTGCAAAGTAATTGCTAATGACATCCAAGACCGGTTGAGCGTTCCCGCTCTTATCAATCCAGAGGAGCCAACCGGCCGGAGCATGATACGGGCCACCGAGGATATAGCCAAGAGTTCCTGAAGGTGAAAAATCGAACTGGCCCGCATATGTATTCATAGCCTCATTGTTTGCGTCTGAGGCCTGCATAACATTCTCTATCAACTGAACAACAGGACCTGTCACGGCCAGCTCTGTCAGATCAAACGGGACTGCGCATAGTGTTCCCTGACGGATGAAGATAAGGTGTCCCGTGCTCGAATAACGAGCGTCCGCGCCCTCGTCAATAAGGATCCTACGTTGAAGGCTCTCCAGAGACA
>JBFYNT010000132.1:0-15850 GCA_041304225.1 Candidatus Aminicenantota bacterium | reverse complement strand
TGGCCAGCAGGGTGACGTTGAGGAGGTGGACGAACGTCACCAGGTCGCGCCTCTTGACCGAGACCAGGTTGAGGAGCTCCTGGTGGCGGCCGACGAAGTCCTCCATGATGCCGAGGATGTTGAAGCGCAGGTCGAGGTAGTCGACGTCCTCGTTGTCCAGGACGACGTTCAGGGCGTTGGAGACGGTCTGGACCGAGCCTTCGTAGCGCGTCCGCGTCTCGGCGGCCTCGGCCGCCGCGCCCTCGACCTTGACCATGGTCCGGAGCTTGCCGGCCCGGATGTTCTGGATGCCGTGGAGGCTGAAGTACTCCTGTTCGCTGATCTTCTCCTGGCGCTTGACCCGCGTCAGGAAGATGATGAACTCCCGCAGCTCCTCGAAGCGCAGGCCCTGCTGGAAGATGATCCGCTCGACGCCGTTCTTCTCCAGGAAGTCGATGAGCAGCCCGAGCTTGCCGCGGAGGTTGAAGAAGATCTCGTCCTCCCAAGCCGCCTCGCCGCCGATGATGCCCAGGACGAGGTCCTTGCGGTCCTCCAGGATCTCCTGGACGACGCCGAAGAGCCGGCTGAGGTACTCCTTGAACTTGGGGTGGTCGCCCGTGTAGATCTTGCCCGCCTGGATGGCGTTCATCAGGCAGATGAAGCAGATCTTGATCTTATCCCTCACGCCACGTCTCCAATCCCCAGATGTCCATCAGGCGGGCGGCCGCCTGGCGGACCTTGCGGTTCCAGAAATCCTTCCGCTCCGCGAGCGGGGCGACGTACGGCGCCGCCTCGCGCAGGCCGTAGCGCTCGACGATGCCGAGATTGCGCAGGAGCGTCCGGTTGCGCCAGCCGTAGGGCGAGGCCAGGCCGAAGAGCTTGGTGAAGGCGACGTGCTTGGTCCGCTCGTTGCGCATGAGCAGGACCAGGGCCTCGGCCTGGATGAGATCGCTCTTGGCCTCGAGGACCGGGAAGAGGAAAGCCTCGTCGAACTCCTTGAGGTTCTGCATGGCCTGGAGGACCTTGACCTTGACGGCCGCGTCGCCGGCCTCGAAGAGCCGCTTCAGGGTCTCCAGCGAGGCGGGCGTGTCGATGAGCATCAGGGCGTCGGCGAGCCGGCCCAGGAGCTCGGGATCGGAGGCTTTCTTACTGATGCGGGCGTGGAGCGACTCCGCCTCCCCGGGGAAGAAGCGGAAGCAGGCCCTGAGCAGGGTGGAGGAGACGATCCGGTCGGTGAACAGGGTCGCCGCGTAGGCCTCCCACTCGTGGAGGCTGCGGCCCAGCCGGCCGACGAAGAGGTCGAGCTCCGGCCGGGCCTCGCCCCGCAGGATGCAGCCCTCCACGTGCTCGGCGATGGACCGCCGCGCGGCGTCGACGGCCGGCTCCCCCGCCCACTCGGACGCCCGCCGGTCCAGGATCTCGTCGAGGGCCAGGAGGAACTCGAAGTCGCCCTCCTCGACGATCCGCTCCCATTCCTCGACGATCCGGTTGAGGTCGCCGACGGCCGCCTCCCGCTTCTCCTCCTGCGACAGGAGGACGAGCAGCAGGAAGCGGTAGTTCCGCTGGAGGAGCGGCCGGTCGAGGACGAGCCTGCGGTCGAAGGCGATCTCGTTGAGGAGGTTCGAGAGCGTCTGCCGGTACATCTCGGAGTGGAGCTGGGAGGAGACGCCGGACAGGAGGATGCGGATCTTCGACTCGGTCTCGGACCGCCGGTTGCCGGGATTGTCGGTGTGGAAGAGGGCGTGGAGCGAGGTCGAGACCTTTTTGTGACGCTCCTTGTCGATGAGCCGGGAGAAGATGCTGAAGCTCAGGGAGTCGAACTTGTCGTTGCCGATGATCTCCTCCCAGAGCGTCGAGGCCAGGTCCTGCTCGCTGAGGTCGGAGATGAGCAGCTTGAGGTTCTCGAACTTGGCCTCGGCCGGGGTCTTGCGGGCCGAGACGATCGATTTGAGCAGCTGCTTGGCGCAGGTCCGGTGTTTCTCCTCGGAGGTCTCCTTGAGGTAGGTAAAGAACTTGGCGAAGTTCTTGTGCAGCTCCTCGTTCTGGATGAGGTCCTCGGTGTTGAACTTGCCGACGACCTTGCCGAAGGTGCCGGAGATCTGCTCGAGCTTGTCGCTGTCGTTCTCCTCGACGGCCTCCATGAGGAGGTAGGGCCAGATGTCCTTGATCTCCTCGCCCTCGCCCTGCAGGAGGATGGAATACTCGAGCGTGTCGACGGCGATGTGGACGATGTTCTCCCGCTTGACGATGGCCTGGGCTCCGCCTTCCTTGATGAACAGCTTGACCGGCAGCATGATCTTGGAGGCGAAACGCATGAACTCGGCGTGGGGGACGCCGGGGCGGATCTCGAGGCGCTTGATCTTGCGGAAGTGGAAGAGCTGGGCCAGGTCCATGTAGGTCCGCTCGCCCTCCCAGAAGCGGCCGTCGATGAGCAGGGCGTGGGGAGAGAAGCCGATGGAAACGGGATTGAGGTGGGCGAAGAGGGCCTCGAGCTTGGCCATGAGCTCGTTGACGCTGCTCTTGAAGGCCGGATGCTCGGCGTGGTACATCGAGGCCATCTTGAAGGCGACCCGCAGGGACCGGGTCATGGACCGGATGAGCTCGTCCTTGTCGGCCGGGAGGACGGCGGCCGGGGCCGGCGAGGCGGACGCCCCCCCCGTCTCGGGCTTGACGCCGCCGTCGCTTGAGGACATGGCTCTCCTTTGCGGACCGGGTCCGGGAACGATTGTCCCCCGGCCCGATGAAAATAGCATGCCCCCGGCGGATGAATCAAGGGGTGATATGGTCCCCCCTCCGGCCGCGAAGGGGAGAACGGTCCCTTTTTCCCGGCGCTTGTGCTATACTGCCCCGAAAATGGACCGGAGGCCGACCCCATTCGAAGAGCGGCACTGGCCCTCGCGGACGGCACCGTCCTCGAGGGCGTAGGATTCGGCGCGAACGCCGATAGCGGGGGGGAAGTCGTTTTCAATACGGGGATGGTCGGCTACCCCGAGAGCATCACCGATCCCTCCTACCGCGGCCAGATCCTCTGCCAGACCTATCCGCTCATCGGCAACTACGGCGTCGATCCCTCCCGGTTCGAATCGGAGCGGCCGCAGATCGCCGGCTACGTCGTCTCGGAGCTCTGCGCCCGGCCGTCGCACGCGACCTCCCGCAAGACCCTCGACGACTGGCTCCGCGAGAGCGGCGTTCCGGGGATCTCCGGCGTCGATACTCGGGCCCTGACGAAGAAGCTCCGCGTCCACGGCGTCATGACCGGCCTCCTGGCCGGCTCGGGCCGCCCGCTCGACCCGGCCCGCCTGCGGCGCGAGGCCCGGGCCGTCGCCGATCCCAACGCCCGCGACCTCGTGGCCGAGGTCACGACGCCCGAGATCCGCATCTACAACCCGCGGGCCTCGCGGACCGTCGTCCTCGTCGACTGCGGCGCCAAGATGGGCATCGTCCGGGCCCTCGTCCGGCGCGGCGTCTCGGTCGTCCGGGTCCCGGCCGACACCGACGCGGGCCGCATCCTGGCCTTCGCCCCGAAGGGCGTCGTGCTCTCCAACGGCCCGGGCGACCCGCGCCGGGCCGGGGCCGCCGTCGCCGCGGCCCGGCGGCTCCTCGCCGAAAGGGTCCCCCTCTTCGGCATCTGCCTGGGCAACCAGGTCCTGGCCCTGGCCGCCGGCGGCTCGACCTACAAGCTCCCGTTCGGCCATCGCGGCCAGAACCAGCCCTGCCTCGAGGAGGGCACGAAGCGCTGCTACATCACCAGCCAGAACCACGGCTTCGCCGTCGACGCCTCGCGCCTGCCCCGCGGCTGGGCCGCCTGGTTCCGCAACGCCAACGACGGCACGAACGAAGGCATCCGCCACCGGCGCCTGCCCGTCTTCGGCGTCCAGTTCCATCCCGAGGCCTCGCCGGGGCCCACGGACACGGATTTCCTCTTCGATTCCTTCCTCGAGGCGGCCCGATGAGGAAGCCGCGCCGCGTCCTCCTCCTCGGCAGCGGGGCGCTGAAGATCGGCGAGGCCGGCGAATTCGACTACTCCGGGAGCCAGGCCATCAAAGCTCTCAAGGAGGAGGGCCTCGAGGTCGTCCTCATCAACCCCAACATCGCCACCATCCAGACCTCGGAGGGGATGGCCGACCGGGTCTACTTCCTGCCCGTCACGCCGGACTTCGTCGGCAAGGTCATCGCCCGGGAGAAGCCGCAGGGCGTCCTGGTCTCTTTCGGCGGCCAGACGGCCCTCAACTGCGGCCTGGCGCTCTGGAAGCGCGGGATCATAGGGACGGCGGCCCTGCCCGTGCTCGGGACTCCGATGGAGGCGGTGGAGAAGACCGAGGACCGCAAGCTCTTCAACCGGGCCCTGGCCGAGGCCGGGCTCAAGACCCCCCGCGGCATCGCCGCCCGCACGGTCGAGGCCGGCCTGCGGGCCGCGGCGGCGATCGGCTACCCGGTCATGGCCCGGGCGGCCTACGCCCTCGGCGGCAAGGGCAGCGGCATCGCCTATTCCCCGCGCGAGCTGCGCGAGGCCCTGCGCAAGGCCTTCACGGCCGCGCCGCAGGTGCTGGTCGAAGAGTACCTCGAGGGCTGGAAGGAGATCGAGTACGAGGTCGTCCGCGACCGGGCCGACAACTGCGTCACCGTCTGCAACATGGAGAACTTCGATCCCATGGGCATCCACACCGGGGAGAGCATCGTCATCGCCCCGTCCCAGACGCTGACGAACGAGGAGTACCACCGGCTGCGGGCCGTGGCCATCAAGGCCATCCGCCATCTCGGCATCGTCGGCGAGTGCAACATCCAGTACGCCCTCAACCCCCGGGACGGCGACTACCGCATCATCGAGGTCAACGCCCGGCTGTCGCGGAGCTCGGCCCTGGCCAGCAAGGCCACGGGCTACCCGCTGGCCTTCGTCGCCGCCAAGCTGGCCCTCGGCCGCCTGCTGCCGGACCTCCGGAACTCGATCACCCAGGTGACCACGGCCTGTTTCGAGCCGGCCCTCGATTACCTCGTCGTCAAGATCCCCCGCTGGGACCTCAAGAAGTTCGGCCGGGTCTCCAAGAAGATCGGCTCGGAGATGAAATCCGTCGGCGAGGTCATGGCCGTCGGCCGGTCCTTCGAGGAGGCCATCCAGAAGGCGGCCCGGATGCTCCAGGTCGGCGTCTACGGCCTCGTCGCCAACGAGAACTACTCCTTCCGGAACCTGGAGAAGGAGCTCCGCCAGCCGACCGACGAGCGGCTCTTCGGCATCGCCGAGGCGCTGAAGAAGGGCTTGACGGTCGACCGCATCCATGAGCTGACCCGGATCGACCGCTGGTTCCTGGAGAAGATCAAGTCCGTCGTCGACTGCGAGGCCCGAATCCGGGGCCGGCGGCTCGGGGCCCTTGGGCCGGACCTGCTCCTCGAGGCCAAGCGGAAGGGCTTCTCGGACAAGCAGATCTCCCTGCTCACCGGCTCGTCCGAGCTCCTCGTTCGCCGGCGCCGCGGGGAGGCCGGGCTGCGGCCGGCCGTGAAGCAGATCGACACCCTGGCCGCCGAGTACCCGGCCCGGACGAACTACCTCTACGTCACCTACAACGGCCGCGAGGACGACGTCCCCTTCCGCGACGGCCGGGGGACCAAGGGCAAGGTCATGGTCCTCGGCTCGGGTTCCTACAGCATCGGCTCGTCGGTCGAGTTCGACTGGTGCTGCGTCAACGCGGCCCTGGCCCTGAAGAAGCTCGGCTACGCGACGGTCATGGTCAACTACAATCCGGAGACGGTCTCGACCGACTACGACATCTGCGACCGCCTCTATTTCGACGAGCTCAGCTTCGAGCGCGTTCTCGATATCTACGAGCGGGAGAAGCCGCTCGGCGTCCTCCTGTCCATGGGCGGGCAGATCCCCAACAACATCGCGCTCCGCTGCCACAAGGCCGGGGTGCGCGTCCTGGGCACGCCGCCGGAGAGCATCGACCGGGCCGAAGACCGCTTCAAGTTCTCCCGTCTCCTCGACGAGCTCGGCGTCGACCAGCCCGCCTGGCGCGAGCTCCGCAGCGTCCGCGAGGCCAAGCTCTTCGCCCGGACGATCGGCTATCCGGTGCTCATCCGGCCGTCCTACGTCCTGAGCGGGGCGGCCATGAGCGTCGTCTTCGACGAAACCTACCTCGACCGCTACCTCCAGAAGGCCTCGCGCGTCTCGCCCGAGTACCCCGTCGTCATCTCCAAGTACATCCTGAACGCCAAGGAGATCGAGCTCGACGCCGTGGCCGACCACGGCGAGGTCGTGGCCTCGGCCATCGTCGAGCACGTCGAGAACGCCGGCGTCCACTCCGGCGACGCGACCATGGTCCTGCCGCCCCAGAAGCTGTACATCGAGACGATCCGCCGCATCCGCGGCATCGGCCGGGAGATCGCCCGGGCCCTGGCCATCACCGGGCCGTTCAACATCCAGTTCATCGCCAAGGACAACGGCCTCAAGGTCATCGAGTGCAACCTCCGGGCCTCGCGCTCCTTCCCCTTCGTCAGCAAGGTGGCCCGGACGAACTTCGTCGAGATCGCCGTGGCCGTCCTCATGGGCCAGCCCGTCCGCAACCGGCGGTCGACCCTGGACCTCAACTACGTCGGGGTCAAGGCGCCCCAATTCTCCTTCTCCCGCCTCAAGGGCGCCGACCCCGTGCTCGGCGTCGAGATGGCCTCGACCGGAGAGGTCGCCTGCCTGGGCCAGGACGTCCACGAGGCCTACCTCAAGGCCATCCTGGCGACCGGCTTCACCCTGCCGAAGAGGAACGTCCTCCTCTCGGTCGGCGGCGAAGAGCCCAAGCACCGCTTCCTTGGCGCCGCCCGGACGCTGGCCGGCCTGGGCCTCCGGATCTACGCGACCGAGAAGACCTCGGCCTACCTCAAGGAGAACGGCGTCGCCAACACACGGCTCTTCAAGGTCCACGAGCGGCGCGGCCCGAACATCCGCGACTTCGTCGCCGCCCGGAAGATCGATCTCGTGGTCTCCATCCCCGATCCGGCCAAGAGAGTGGAGTACAATTCGGCCTACAAGCTGAGGCGCCTGGCCGTCGACTTCTCCATCCCCATCCTGACCAACCTCCAGGCGGCCGACCTCTTCGTCCAGGCCCTGGCCTCGAAAAAGCCCTCCGACCTCGAGATCAAGCACTGGGCCGAGTACGAATAGCCCCCCACCGTAACGCCGGACCATGAACGGACCCTCGTCATTTCGTCGTCCCCTTGCGTTTCCGGATTCTTTTACGACATGTCTAGTAGTGCGGCTGGGGTTTTATAAACGTTCGCTCTTCAACATTGTTTCTCTCGTTAGGCTCGATCATCCGCTCGTCCGCGTCAGCCGTGATGATCATCTTTACAGTACCGGAGAACCAACCTCTAGCGTCGTAGGCGTGCTCGACCCGGTAGAACGTGCCGGGCGCCAGCACGGGAATCTCATGCTCAGCGCCTCCCAGCATATTCGCCCACTGCCCGTCAGTCCCTCGGTGCTGAAACTTGACTTTGCACACGCTGGGAAGGCTTGCGCGGTCACCGACGTTCACGATCACAAGAGACATTCTGAAGGCGACGGTGCTGTCCATCTGACCGCTTCCCGCGCTGTTCTGTTCGACAATGGGTTTAAGATCGGGTCTCTGGGCGACCGTGATATCGAGGATCCCGCTAAGTCCGTTGTCGGCATGCGGCTCGTGCAGCAATTCCTCCGGATCGAGTTCCGCCTTGATCGTGTCGCCGCCAGCGGGGGCGCCGATGTTCCAAGGCACACGAATGCCGGCAGCCACCGGAAGCGTCGAACCGGGAGCCAGATCGCGTATGGGGATCGAGACCATCGGGTGGGCGCGCATCTGGTAGGTCGTTTGGCTGTCGACGATAACAGGCTCCTGATCCCACAGCACAATGCTCACTCTCGTCGAGGCGATCCTTGTCTGTCCGTCGTTGATGACGTCGCAGCCTACCACCACGTGGTCACCGTCACGCGCCGAGGCCGGGTTGATGCGCAGGTTGGCGAGTTTGACGCTGGTCCTTAATCTGGACGCCGGGGCGGCTGCGGTCGCGTTGATCCTCTGGATGGCGAACGGCTTTGCCAGCGTGTTGTTGCTCTCCGCTTTTTCCGCTATGGCATTGGTCGCATCGGCAACAGCCACAATATAGTAATCTCCTGATGCCTTATTCGGCGGTACGGTATATTCGAAGCTGAGGGGGAAGGTCGGCTGGCTTATCAAGTAGCCGGCGCCGATCGCCGCCCGGTGGATCCGCGTCTGATCGTTAACCGTGCGCGGGTAGTTCGTGAGATGGATGTCGACATAAAATCCGCCGCCAAGCTTGCCGACGCATCTCGGCTGGAACCTCACGCGCAGTTTCTGGCCGGGAGCGACAGAAGACGGCGAGACCAAAAGTTCGCCCATCGTCAAGTCGGGTTTCTCGATCACAAGCGATGTCGCCGACTGCGTGACATCGGAGGCCGCAGAAGGCAACATCGTCCAGATGAGAAGAATAATTGTCCAGGCGCCAACAAGGTGATATCGCGTTGCCAAGAGCCGGCACGACATGGCATTCACCTCCATGGATAACAAGATGTCCGCTTCGGGAGGAGGCCGATATCGCTCTCCGTTTGGGCATCCACCTGCTGTTCATCCCGCCCGGCGATCGATAAGGACTTCTTTCTTGCGCTCGGCGTGAAATCGCCGGCCGCGAACTCAGGATCAACCCGTTCCCTCACAAAAAGAGAATATCCAGGCCGGGGACGAGAGTCAAGAACTCGAGATCCGGCACTGGGCCGAGTACGAATGAAATCTTGACCCCCTCTTGACAATTCGCTGACAAGTCGGAGCCCGCCGGTCCCTATCTTGGGGCTGCCCGGCCAAACCGGGCGAATATCCCATCTAGGAGGGACCTCATGAAAAAGGTCATGGTGATGGTCGTGGCGGCCGTGCTGGCCGCCGGGTTGGGGACCGGGCAAGCCTTCGCCCAAGGCAAGAAGGTGGAATTCAGCCTGAACTTGGGCGCGATGACGGACCTCGGGGAAGGCGGGTCCTTCTCGGATGTCCTGTTCACCTTCGCGCCGCAGGTCGACATCCACCTTTCGAAGAGCTTCATGATCAGCCCGGAGATCATGGTCATCACGGACGACAGCTTCGGCTTCAGCCCGCTGCTGCTCTACCCCGGCGTCCTCCTGAACTTCACCGCCAAGGGGGGCTTCTTCGCCGGGGCCGGGGTCGTGCTGCCCGTGGTCTTCTGGGAAGGGGAGTCGGACACAGGCAACCTTCTGCCCAAGGTCAACCTCGGCTACCGGGGCGCCCACGTCAACGTGACGGCCTATCTGCTCACCGACACCCATTCGCTCTTCCAGTACAACTTGATCGGCCTGAGCCTCGGGTACAGGTTCTGACGGCCGCCCGCCCTTTCGATCCTGTCCGCGGCACGGGGGCGCCGGGCCCGCGGCGTCCCCGTGCGGCGGCGGGCGCGCGTCTCCGGGACTTGAGAAGGCCTTCCGGTCCCGGGGTGGAGATAACCCCTTGACAATCCGCCCGACGAAGCGGGTAATAGAGAGGAGAGAGCCCGGCCAAGCCGGGAATTCCTGCAGCAAGGAGGTCTTGATGAAAAAAGTCGTCATGGCGCTTCTCGTGATCGGGATCCTGGGTTCGGCGGCCCTTGGCCCCGTCTGGGGCCAGGACCAGAAGAAGGTGGCCTTCAGCCTGAACGGCGGCGTCCAGACCAATGTCTTCAACGGCTCCTCGTTCGACAAGGCCCTGTTCACCGCGGACCTCCGGGTGGGCGTTCGTCTGGGCGGTTCCTTCGAGATCAGCCCCGAAGTGATGGTCGTGTTCAACTACCTCAGTATGTTCTTCGAAGGCAGCGGCGGCACGCTGGTCTACCCGGGAGCCATGCTGAACTACCGATCGGGGAAATTCTTCGTCGGCGCCGGGGCCATCCTGCCGTGGGCGTTCTACGAAGGCGAATCGGACACCGGCAGTCTCGCTCCCAAGGTCAACGTCGGCTTGATGTTCGGCAACTTCCAGCTGACGGCCTATTATTTGTGCTGGACCGAGGAAGGGATCGACCTTTTCGACGCCGGCTTCGCCGGCCTCACGCTCGGGTACCGGTTCTAATCCGGTCCGGTCCCGCTCTTCCCGGCGCGGGGACGCGCCGGCGTCCCCGCGAGGCGGCCTTGTCCGCCCCCCGGCGAGTCGTCTATAATCCAGGCAGGGTGAATCCACTATGCGCGTGACGCGAACCGTCCTCTCCGTCCTGACGATCCTCGTTCTCGGCGCGGCGGTCCTGGCCGCGGCCCCGGGCGGGCAGGCCCGCCCGGCGAAGGTCAAGGTCACGGCCGAGCAGGCCAACCTCCGCGAGAAGCCCGACATCGGCAGCTCCATCGTCCAGCAGATCCCCGAGGGCGCCGTCCTCGAGGCCGACCGCAAGGACGGCGAGTGGTATTTCGTCCGCTACGTCCTGGAGGACGGCGGCGTCCTCGGCGGCTGGATCCACGAGAGCCTGGTCGAGGTCGTCGAGGCGGCGCCGGCCGCCCGGGCGATCGAGCCGGACAGGCGGACGGCCGCGCCCGCGAAGCGGCCCTCCCGGCCGGTCCGGATCGGGAAGATCCGGATGCCCGACCTGCGCACGGGCGATCTTCCCTTGGAGTTCGCCGTCTCCGGAGGCCTCGGCTCGGTCGCGCCGCGGGACATCAACGACGCCACGCGGGGCTACGCGGGCTGGACCGCCGCCGAGAACGGCGTCGCGGCCCCCCCGTCCCCCGGCCTCCTGCGCCTGGGCTATGTCTTCGGGTTCGAGCTGAACTACCGGTTCTCTCCCCGGCTGGCCTTCGGGATCGGCGCCGACTACCTCCGCGCCGCTCGGCGCGACGAGACCGCGTACGAGGACCCGGCCTTCACGGAGACCCTCGTCACCCGGCCGGCGGCGCGGGCCGTGCCGGTGAAGCTCCTCGTGCGCTACTATCCGGGGGCCGGCTTCTACGTCCGCGGCGGACTGGGGGTCTACGCCGTCAAGGCCGCCTACCTCTACCGGCACGAGCTCCCGGATCCCGGCGGCTCGCGGCAGATGAAGGGCGAGGCCACGGGGAGCGGGATCGGCGCCGAGGCCGCGTTCGGCGGAGAATGGAAGTTCGGGGCCCGGACGGTCTTCTTCGTCGAGGCCGGGTTCCGCCTGGCCCGCTTCGGCAGGCTGACGGGCAAGAACATCGTCACGGACTTCGCGGGCTCGGTCACGACGGAGCCGGGCACCCTGTACTTCGTCCGCGAGACCGCGGCCGACGGGAACGATTATCCCCTTCTCTACGTCTCGGGAAGCGCGCCGGACGATGCCGTCGAGGCGCGCCGGGCCGTCGTCAACCTGTCGGGAACGGCGGCGCGGGCGGGCGTCCGTTTCCGGTTCTGATCTCGGACCGGGGCGGGCGGATCGGGACGAGGCAGCCGAAACGGCGCCCCGCCTCGTGGCCGGAACGGAGTCAAGGCTCGAACGCCGGGCCGGAGGCCGGGCTTGACGGGGGGACTCCCGGAGACTATTCTGGAGGCGGAGAAATATATGCCGATCAGCGCCTCCCTCCTGGCCATCCTGGCCTGTCCCCGGTGCAAGGCCGAGGTCAAGCTCACGGCCGACGACAAGGGCCTGAAATGCGTCGCCTGCCACCGGGTCTACCCCATCAAGGACGACATCCCGGTCATGATCGTCGACGAGGCCGCCGTCGACCCCGGCCGGGCCGTCAAGGCCTGACCATGTGCGGCGTCATCGGCATCTGGGGCAACGGCCCCATCATTCGCGACCTCTACCAGGGCTTGCTGGCCATCCAGCATCGCGGCCAGGACTCGGCCGGGGTCATCACCTTCGACGGCCGCTTCCACACCAAGAAGGGCAACGGCCTCGTCCACGACATCTTCACGCCCGAGGCCGTCGAGAGCCTCCGCGGCCCGATCGGCGTCGGGCACACCCGCTATCCGACGATCGGCGGGGGCGGCAGCGAGGACGCCCAGCCGTTCCAGCTCAACTCGCCCTTCGGCATCATCATGGCCCACAACGGCAACGTGGCCAACTACCGGGAGCTCCGCGACGCGCTCTACGAGACGAGCCACCGCCTTCTCAATTCCGACTGCGACGTCGAGATCATCCTCAACCTGTTCGCCGAGTCCCTGGCCCGGGAACGGACCAAGGACCTGGCCCCCGAGCATATCTTCAAGGCCGTCGAAGCGGTTTTCAAGAAGGTCCACGGCGGCTACTCCGTGGTCGCCTACATCGCCGGTCAGGGGCTGGTGGCCTTCCGCGATCCGTTCGGCATCAAGCCCCTCGTCTACGGCGTCCGGCGCGACGGCCTCCTGCCGTCCTACGCCTTCGCCTCGGAGACGGTCAGCCTGAACATCATGGGCTTCGGCGAGATCCGGGACGTCGAGGCCGGCGAGGTCGTCTTCATCGACAAGGCCCGGACCCTGCACCGGAAGAAGGTCGCCAAGGGCTGCCCCTCGCCGTGCCTGTTCGAGTGGGTCTACTTCGCCCGGCCCGACACCTTCATCGACAAGGTCAACGTCTACAAGTGCCGGGTCAACCTCGGCCGGTCCCTGGCCGAGGAGATCCGCCGGCGCAAGCTGGCGATCGACGTCGTCGTGCCCGTCCCGGACTCGGCCCGCGACGCGGCCATCGAGATCGCCCGCAAGCTCGGCCTGAAGTACAGCGAGGCCCTGGTCAAGAACCGCTACATCGGCCGGACCTTCATCATGCCGGCCGACAAGGAGCGCAAGAGCTCGGTCCGCCAGAAGCTCAACCCCATCGCCTCGGAGATCAAGGGCAAGAAGGTCCTGCTCGTCGACGACAGCATCGTCCGCGGCAACACCTCCCGGGCCATCATCGAGATGCTGCGCGAAGCCGGGGCCAAGAAGGTCTACTTCGCCTCCTACTCGCCGCCGCTGCGGTTCCCCTGCGTCTACGGGATCGACATGCAGACCAAGACCGAGTTCGTCGCCCAGGACGCCGACGAGGCCGCGGTGGCCAAGAGGATCGGCGCCGACAAGGTCATCTACCAGTCCCTGGCGGCCCTCAAGAAGGCGGTCCGCCAGGAGAACCCCAAGATCAAGAGCTTCTGCGCCGCCTGTTTCGACGGCATCTACCCGACCGGCGACATCACCCCGGAGCTTCTCGAGGACATCGAATCCGACCGCAAACAGGAACAGGACGCCCAGCTCGAGCTCAATATCTGAGCCGAGAGGGAACCTTCGCCGGCCCCGTCGAGTATTATTTACCGAGGAGCGCCATGAAGAGAACCTCTATCGACCGAACCTTCGCGTTCGCCGCCGTCCTTGCGGCCCTGACCCTTTCGACGACCGGGACCGGGCTCGCCCCGGGCCAAGCGAGCCTCCCCGGCGGGGCCGGCGGGTCTCCCGAAGCGCGGGCGGCCCGCGTCGAGAAGGGACTCCTGCCGGGGATCATCATCGCCGGCCGCCCGTCACCCGCGGCCCCGATCGCCGAGCGCATGGCCGCGCTGCACGTCCCGGGAGCGAGCGTCGCCGTCATCGACGGCGGCGTCCTCGCCTGGGCCAAGGGCTACGGGGTGGCCGAAGCGGGATCGCCGACCCCGGTCACGCCCGCGACCCTGTTCCAGGCGGCTTCCATCAGCAAGTCCGTGGCCGCCCTGGCCGCGATGCGGCTCGTCGAGCAGGGGCGCCTCGCCCTCGACGAGGATGTCAACGTCCGGCTCGTCTCCTGGAAGGTGCCGGACAACGAGTTCACGCGGACGGAGAAAGTCACCCCGCGGCGGCTCCTCAGCCACACCGCGGGCCTGACCGTGCACGGCTTCGGCGGCTATCCGGCCTGCGACCCCGTGCCTTCGGTCGTCCAGGTGCTCGACGGCGCGAAGCCGGCCAACAGCGCCGCGGTCCGGGCCGAGGCCGTCCCCGGGAGCCGCTGGAGCTATTCGGGCGGCGGCTTCACGGTCATGCAGCTCCTGATGACAGAGGTCACAGGGAAGGGCTTCCCCGACCTTATGGCCGAGCTGGTCCTGAAACCGCTGGGCATGGCCGAAAGCACCTACGCGCAGCCGCTGCCGGAATCGCGGCGAGGCGCGGCGGCGACCGGGCACGACCCCGACGGCAAGCCCATTCCCGGCCGCTTCCACACCTATCCCGAGATGGCCGCGGCGGGGCTGTGGACGACGCCGACCGACCTGGCCCGCTTCCTCCTCGAGATCCGACAGGCCCTCGCGGGCCGGTCATCCGTGATCTCCGCCGATACGGCCAAGCTCATGACGACCGTCGTCAAGGAAGGCTACGGCCTGGGTCTATCGCTCCAGCGCCTCGGCCCGGCGGCGAGCTTCGGCCACGGGGGTTCGAACGAAGGCTTCCGGTGCCATATGACCGCCTTCATCGCCAACGGCAGGGGCGTCGTCATCATGACCAACTCCGACAGCGGCGGGCGTCTCGCGTCGGAGATCCTCCGGGCCGTGGCCCAGGAGTACGACTGGCCTTCCAATAAGCCCCAGGTGAAGACGACGGTCGAGGTCCCGCCGGCGGCGCTGGCCGCGCTCGAGGGACGCTACGAGATGTCCCCGGGGCACGTGATCACCATCGTCCTCGAAGGGAAGACGCTTTTCGCGATCGACGGCAAGCAGCGGATCGAGCTCTATGCCGAGTCGGAGACGCGATTTTTCGAGCTGGTCGAGGAGACCACGGTCGTCTTCACCAAGAGCCCGGACGGCAAGCCGACGCACGTGCTGATCGACGGCCGCATCAAAGCCCCGCGGGTGGGCGACAAGTAGCGCCGGCGGTCAGACCGGGCGGGTCTTGACCTTCCGCCACCAGCTCCGGTTGGCGGCGTACCAGCGCACCGTCCTCTCGAGCCCCTCGGCGAACGAGGTCCTCGGCTCCCAGCCCAGGGCCCGAATGAGGCCCGAATCCATGGCGTAGCGGCGGTCGTGGCCCGGACGGTCGGGCACGAACTGGATGAGCTCGCGGGAGGCCTCGACGGCGTCCAGGAGACGCCCGGCGACGTCGAGATTGGTCTTTTCGATCCCGCTCCCCACGTTGTAGACCGCGCCGCTCCGTCCCCTCAGGACGGCCGCCTCGACGGCCTGGCAGTGGTCGTCGACATAGAGCCATTCCCGGACGTTCATCCCGTCGCCGAAGACCGGCAGGGGCCGGCCCTCGAGCGCGTTGGTCAGGAAGCGCGGGATGAGCTTTTCGGGGAACTGGTTCGGGCCGTAGGTGTTCGACGGCCGGAGGACGATCGTCGGCAGGCCGTAGGTCACGTGGTAGGCGCGGGCGAGGTGGTCGCCGGCCGCCTTGCTGGCCGCGTACGGCGACGACGGCGCCAGGGGGTCCGTCTCCCGGGCGGCCCGTCCGGGCCGGTTGCCGTAGACCTCGTCGCTCGAGACGTGGACGAAGAACTCGATCTCCGGGAAGGCCCTCAGGGTGTCGAGAAGCGTGTAGGTCCCGTGGACGTTGGACAGGACGAACTCGCCCGCGTCGTAGATGGACCGGTCGACGTGCGTCTCGGCGGCGAAGTGGACGATCCCCTGGACCCGGGCGGCCAGGCCCCGGACCAGCGCCTTGTCGCGGATATCGCCGAGGACGAACTCGTGGCGGGGGTCGTCCCGGGCCTCCTCGAGGTTCTCGAGGTTGCCGGCGTAGGTCAGCCGGTCCAGGTCGATCACGCGGGTCCGCTCGTGGCGGCGGAGGACCGACCGGACGAAATGGCTGCCGATGAATCCCGCCCCGCCCGTGACCAGTATGGTCTTCCCGTCGAGGGTCCGTTCCGTGCTCATGGCCGCTCTCCCTTTCTCAAAATCCGAACCCCCCTAGCAAATCCAGCGACCGGCCGATCGATCCCAGGCCCAGCGAGAAGCGGACCTGGACGTCCGGCGGGTCGCGGTAGTAGTAGGACCTGACGTCCACATGGAAGT
>JBFYNT010000131.1:0-6992 GCA_041304225.1 Candidatus Aminicenantota bacterium | reverse complement strand
CAGGAGGAAGGGGGGCACGGTGTCGCGGGTGATGACCCTGGAGCGGGACAGGACGACCGCCCGCTCGACCAGGTTCTCGAGCTCGCGGACGTTGACCGGCCAGGAGTGGGCGTCGAGGATCCCGTAGACGTCGTCGCTCACGCCCTCGACCTCCTTGTTGTTCTCCCGGGCGTAGACGTCGATGAAATGCCGGACGAGCAGGGGGATGTCCTCCTAGCGCTCGCGCAGGGGCGGGATCTCGATCTTGATGACGTTGAGGCGGTAGAAGAGGTCCTTGCGGAAGGCCTTCTGCTCGATGAGCTCTTCGATGTCGGTGTTGGTGGCGGCCAGGATCCGGACGTCCACCGTGATCGTCTGCGTCCCGCCGAGGCGCATGAACTCCTTCTCCTGCATGACCCGCAGAAGCTTGGCCTGGGTCTCGAGGCTGATGGAGGAGATCTCGTCGAAGAAGATGGTCCCCTTGTCCGCCATCTCGAACAGGCCCTTCTTGAGGGCCACCGCGCCGGTGAAGGCGCCCTTGACGTGCCCGAACAGGTGGCTCTCGAGGAGGTCCGGGGGGAGGGAGCCGCTGTTGACGGTGACGAACGGGGCGTCGGCCCGGTTCGAGCTGGTGTGGATGGCCCGGGCCACGAGCTCCTTGCCCGTGCCGCTCTCACCCTGCAGGAGGATCGTGCTCCGCGTCGGCGCGGCGGCCCGGACCAGGTCGAAGACCCGCCGCATGGCCTCGCTCTTGCCGACGATCCGGGCGAAGTCGAAGCGCTGGCGGAGCTCGTCCTTGAGCCGGACGTTCTCGTCCTGGAGGCGTTTGCGCTCGACGGCCTTCTCGATGGCCATGAGCAGGTCGTCGTGCTTGAAAGGCTTCTGGACGTAGTCCAGGGCGCCGATCTTCATGGCCGAGATGGCCGACTCGACCGAGCCGTAGGCGGTGATGATGATGACGGGAGCCAGGGGATCTAGCCGCTTGATGCGCCGCAGGACCTCGATGCCGTCCATCCCCGGCATGAGCAGGTCGAGCAGGATGGTATCGAAGGACCGGGAGGGGAACTTCTCCAGGGCCTCCTCCCCCGAGGCGGAGAGCTCGACCTCGTAACCCTCCGACGTCAGCAGCTGGGCCAGGACGTCCCGGATGACGGGCTCGTCGTCGATCACGTGGATGATGCCCTTGATGTCCATGGGTCATGTCCTCGGGGCCGGCGCTCCCGCGTCGCGGGAGCCGTCCCGGCCGGCCGGCAGGGTGATGGTGAAGGTGGAGCCGCGCCCGAGCTCGCTGTGGACCTCGATGTGGCCGTCGTGCTCCTTGACGATGGCGTAGCTGATGGACAGGCCGAGCCCGGTGCCCTTGCCGACGCCCTTGGTCGTGAAGAAGGGGTCGAAGATGCGCGACATGTGCTCCGGCCGGATGCCCGTGCCCGTGTCG
This sequence comes from Candidatus Aminicenantota bacterium, assembly GCA_041304225.1. Taxonomy (GTDB): domain Bacteria; phylum Acidobacteriota; class Aminicenantia; order Aminicenantales; family Saccharicenantaceae; genus RBG-16-66-30. The sequence continues at coordinate 5,575 of JBFYNT010000131.1, read as the reverse complement.
GAGATGCGGACGACCGCGGCCCCGTCCTCCAGGGCCAGGCGGATACCGAGCTCGCCGCCCTGCGGCATGGCGTCGAGGGCGTTGAGGATGATGTGGATGAAGACCTGCTGGAGCCGCTCGCCCTGGGCGTAGACCCCGGCGACGGGAACGAGATCGAGGGCCAGGCGGATGTTCATGGTCTTGAGCTTGTAGTCGATGAGGGACAGGATCTCCTCGAGGTTCTGCTTCAGGTCGACGCGATGGAAGGAAGCGTCCGACGGGCTGCGGGCGAAGGTCAGGAGGTTCTTGATGATCTTGGCCACGCGGTCCGTCTGGGCCTCGACCTTCTCCAAGATCTGGGCGTAATGGGAGTCCGTCAGCTTCTTCTGGAGCATCTGGATGTAGCTCGAGATGCCCGTCAGGGGGGTGTTGATCTCGTGGGCGACGCCGGCCGAGAGCAGGCCGATCGAGGCCAGCTTCTCCGAGGTCAGCAGCTGCTGCTGGAGGCGGATCTTGTCGGTGACGTCCTCGAAGACGATGATGGTCCCATAGGCCCGGAGGGCGTTGTCGAAGAGCGGCGTCCGGGCGACGTCGAAGACCTTTTTCTGTCCGCCGCCGACCTCGACCGCGATCTCGCTGAGCAGGCGGAAATCCGACTGCTCCTCCCGCGGGAACACGGCGTCGTACGTGGCCGGGCCGAGAACGTCGCGGAGCTTGCGGCCGAGCGCGGCCTCGCGGCGGACCATGACCTGGTCCTCGAGGACGCGGTTCCAGCCCGTGACGGTGCCCTCCTCGTCGATGACGGACACGCCGACGGTCAGGCTCTCGATGATGTTCTCGCTGTAGTCCTTGAGCCGCTGCATCTCCATGGCCCGGACGATCTCCCGGCCGTAGAGGTCGGCGTTCTCCAGGGCCAACGCGGCCGAGCCCGAGATCGTCGTCAGGAGCTCCCAGTCCTCACGGGAGAAGAACGACCCGTCCGGCTTCTTGCCCATGGCCAGCAGGCCGATGACCTTGTCCTCCACCTTGAGCGGCAGGACGTGGACGAAGCCCAGCTCCGCCAGGCTCTCCCAGGCCGCCCGGGCCGGCTCCGACTCGGACGCCGAGACGAATCCCAGGGTGTCCCGCTGCTCCACGGCCCCGGCCAGCCATTCGTCGAACCGGATCCTGTCGGGCAGCGCCGGTCCTTCCCCCTTCGCCTGGAGGATCCGGAAGGCCGCCCGATCGGTCTCGTCGGCCAGCAGGAGGGCCAGGCGCTTCAGGTTCAGCGCGTTCGAGATGGCCTCGAGAAGGGAGCCGGCCAGCTTTTCCAGGTTCCTCTCGCGGCTGAGGTCGCGGGTGATGGACAGGAGCGTCCTGCGGTATTCGTAGCTCCTTTTATAGATGGCCCGGTCGAGGAGGCCCTGGAAAAGCCGCTTGAGCGGCGTGAAGAGCGTCGCGCCGAGGACGATGGCCACGACGCCGAGGACCACGGCGTTGAGCCGGTTCTCCGAGAACAGCCGGGTCCGGGAGCTGACGAACAGGTAGACCGAGGCGATGACGAAGAAGGAGAAGGTCAGTGTCGCCGCTTTCTTGAGGACCACCTCGATGTCGACCAGGCGGTAGCGGGAAATGGAATAAGAGAAGACGAGGGGGATAAGGGCCTGCAGGAGGACCGTCAGCTCGGCGCCCGAGGACGGCCGCCCGCCGAGGACGAAGGGCACGATATAGAAGGCGGTCGAGGGCAGGACGCCGAAGGCCAGTCCGTAGACGATGATACGGAGCTGCTTCTTGACCAGGATGTTCGGGGCCCGGCGGGTGCTGTGGGCCAGGATGATCAGCGTGATCAGGGCGAAGGCGGCGAAGTGGAGGAGGTCGAGGCGCTCGAGGCCGTCGTGGGTGCGCAGGACGGACGCCTCGCTCCAGCCGGCCGGCAGGGGGACGTGGAGGCGGATCCGGGCGAGGAGGAGGAACGCGGCCGGCGCGTAGAGGAGGGGCAGGACCTCGGAGCGGCGCTTCAGGAAGGCCTTGCGGAGCGGGAAGATCATGAAGAAGTGCAGGAGCAGGGGCGGGAAGGCCAGGAATCCGAGCTTGTCGAGGCCGTAGAAGGCCAGGTCGAGGCGGCGCATCTCGCCGGTCGGCGAGAACACCATGAAGGCGGCGAAGGCCAGGGCCAGGAGGTAGAAGAAAACGTAGGGCAGGGACATCTGCCCCCGCGAGTTGACGAGGACGATAAGGGCCAGGGCCAAGGTCATGATCCCGACGGCGACGAGATAATAATAGATGGGATTCACGGCCTTCTTGCGGGGGTAGAAGGTCGGGTAGATCTGCATCCCTTCCTTGTTGATCTGGTAGGTGACGCTCTGGTCCGTGGCCGCGGCCTGCCAGAGGCTCTTGAGGACGTCGATCTGCGTCCGGACCGGCACCTTGTTGATCGCCGTGAGGACGTCCCCTCTGCGGATGCCCGCGCGCAGGAAGGCCTCGCTGGCCGGATCGACCCGGATGGCCCGCAGGCCGCTCTCGGTGGTCTTCCAGGTGATGCCGTCGGTGACGTCCCGCCAGACCACCTTCCGGTAGACGTTCGCCGCTCCCAGGGCGAGCACGACCAGGACCGGGGCCAGGACGAGGATGTAGGTTTTCTTCATCGTCATCCAAAAAATTGAATCCGGAGCATAAAAAAAAATCCTTAGTCGAGGATGTGCCGCCATCCGGCCCGCACGGCCCAGGGAACCGGACCCTGATTGAGCATCCGCCGCGCCGCGAGATCCTCCTTGATGCCCAGGGGATTGGTGCTGCGGGAGAGGAAGGTGCTCATGTAGTCGTATTTGGGCTTTTGGACTTCCTGGGTCGGGGGCTCTTGGGCCGCCGGCGCCGGGCCGGGGCTCGCCGTCCGGGCGCCGGCGAGGAGGGCGAGGGCCGTCCCCGCCAGCGCTCCCCACACAGCCCTTCCGGTTCTGGTCACGATCCTATTAGTTAACCCTTATCCGGGGCTTTGTCAATAAGGCGCACGATGGGGGAGCTCCCGACATGCGGGAGTGAACGAAGGCCGGGAGCCGGATTGACAATATTTGCGCCCTGGAATAGATTAAGAACGACTAAACCTAGCGGAAATTTGACATTATGCCGTACTATCTCTGCCGGACCGCCGGCGAGGACGGGCGCGTCGAGATCCGGTCCGTCCTGGCCCAATCGGCGGCCGAATGCCGGAAGACCTTCGAGGGCGAAGGCGTGCTGGTGCTGTCCGTCCGGCGGGACTGGAACCGGCTCGGCAACCTGGGCTTCAAGCTGGGGCGCAAGGTCAAGGACCGGGACATCATCCTGTTCAACCAGGAGCTCGTCGCCATGATCAAGGCGGGCTACCCGATCCTCAAGAGCCTCGAGTCCATCAGCGGCCGGGTCAAGAACGTCCACCTCCGGGAGATCCTCATCGACGTCTCGGGCGAGGTCAAGAAGGGCAAGGCCCTTTCGGAGGCCTTTCAGCCCTACGAGAGGATCTTTACCCCGGTCTACACGGCCAGCCTGATGGCCGGGGAGAAGGGCGGCAACCTGCCCGCCTCGCTCGGCCGCTACATCCAGTACGCCAAGATGGTCACCCAGACCCGCTCGCGGATCAAGTCGGCCATGACCTACCCGACCGTCCTCATCGTTTTTTCTTTCATCCTCGTCGGCATCCTGATCAACTTCGTCATCCCCAAGTTCGCCGAGTTCTACAAGAGCTACCAGACCGAGATGCCCCGGATCACCCTGTTCATCATGGGCCTGGCCACGGCCCTGTCGCGCTACTGGTTCGTCATCCTGGCGCTGGTCGCCGCGGCCGTCGTCGCCTTCTTCCGGCTGCGGCGCCGGCCGGACTTCCGTTGCCGGGTGGACCGTCTGAAGCTCCGCGTCCCCTTCGGCCGGACGATCTGGCTCGAATCCGGCGTCAGCCTGTTCAGCCGGACCCTCGGCCTCCTGCTCGAGGCCGGCATCTCGCTCCTCCAGGCGATCGGTATCGCCATCCAGGCCGTGCCCAACGCCTGGATGGTCCGGCACATGCAGGAGGTGCCCGACCATATCCGCAACGGCGAGGGCCTGTCGGACTCCCTGACCCGGGCCGGGACCTTTCCGCCGCTGGCCCTGGACATGGTCCGCATCGGCGAGAACTCGGCCAACCTGCAGGGCATGCTCGGCGACATGGCCGATTTCTACGACGAGAGGGTTCGTGGTAAAATCGAGACACTGGTCACCCTCATCGAGCCGATCGTCATCATCGTGATGGGACTGGTGGTGGCGGCGATGCTCCTGTCGGTGTACATACCGATCTTCAACATCATCCGGATCGCCCGGTGAGGGCGCGGGAGGCGAAAGACATGGGCAAGGACAGGACGGCGGCCGGCGGCGAGGACCGGGACGTCCGCGCCCTGGCCGAGCGCTACCGAGTGCCCTACATCGACCTCGAGACCGAGCACCTCGACCGCGAGCTCATCCAGTCCTTTCCCGTCGAGTTCATCCACCGCCTCTCGTTCGTCCCCCTCGGCGAGACGAACGGCGTCATGAAGATCGCCGTCGCCGACCCCTCCGACATCTCCTCCATCGACGCCATCGAGGCCTTCCTCGGCCGGAAGGTCAGGGTCTACGCCGCGTCCAAGCGGGCCATCCTGGAGGCCCTGCGGAAGAGCGAGACGGCCATGCAGGTCCTCCGGGACGCGACCGAGGGCTACGTCACCCAGGTCGTCGAGCGCGAGAGCGGCGAGGAGGAGGACGTCATCTCGATCGAGAAGCTGGCCGACCAGGACGGCTCGATCATCAAGCTCGTCAACACGATCATCTTCACCGCCGTCCAGAAGCGGGCCAGCGACGTCCACATCGAATCCAAGGACGAGGACGTCCGGATCAAGTACCGCATCGACGGCGTCCTCGGCGAGGCCATGGAGGCCATCGACAAGAAGTTCCAGTCGCCGATCATCTCCCGCATCAAGGTCATGTCGGACCTCGACATCGCCGAGCGCCGCGTCCCGCAGGACGGCCGCTTCCGGCTCAAGATCAAGGACAAGACCATCGACTTCCGCGTCTCCATCATGCCCTGCATCTACGGCGAGGACGCGGTCATCCGCATCCTCGACAAGGAGATGATCACCCAGGCCATCCGCGAGCTCCGGCTCGACGTCCTGGGCTTCTCCGAAGAGATCCTGCGGAAGTTCCGCAAGTACATCGCCCAGCCCTACGGCATGGTCCTGGTCACGGGCCCGACCGGCAGCGGCAAGACGACCAGCCTCTACGCCGCGCTGACCGAGATCCGCTCGCCCGAGGACAAGATCGTCACCATTGAGGACCCGGTCGAGTACCAGCTCAAGGGCATCACGCAGATTCCGGTGAACGAGAAGAAAGGTCTGACCTTCGCCAAGGGCCTGCGATCGATCCTGAGACACGACCCCGACAAGATCATGGTCGGCGAGATCCGCGATCCTGAGACGGCGCAAATCGCCATTCAATCCGCGTTGACCGGTCATCTCGTCTTTACGACCGTCCACGCCAACAACGTCTTCGACGTCATCGGGCGCTTCCTCCACATGCAGGTCGACCCCTACAGCTTCATCTCGGCCCTCAACTGCATCCTGGCCCAGCGCCTGGTCCGGGT
>JBFYNT010000130.1:0-9777 GCA_041304225.1 Candidatus Aminicenantota bacterium | reverse complement strand
AAAAGCTTGAAAGCGGCGATGAGCTTGTCGAAGAACCCGATACCGTCGATATCGAAAGAGAGCAGACAATTGCCAATTACCGCACCGCAATAGTAATCCTCAGCGTCGTCGCAGCCGCCTCCCTCATCGGCCTCATTATCCTCGCCATCGTCTCCCTCAGCTAAATACCATTGGCTTAGTTTATTTCTCCATTTTTTGATTTGAGAAGCCTTTATATTGGAATTCTGCGTTTTCTGAGTAAAGCCAGCCTGCCCAATACTGCCGCCAAAATCGTCCCCGTTTCGCCCTTCAGCAACACTTCCTTGGAATGGAGGAAGTAGCTGACGCCCTTGGAGTTCTTGAATTCAAAAGCCATGTCCTTTACCTCCGATAAAGATTTTTATGTGTCGTCAGAACTTGTAGCCCAGGTTGATGCCGAAAAGGTGGGCCTGCGTGTTGAACGTCCCCTGGAAGATCTCGGGACGGGCGCTGGTCCTCTCGTGGAAGTTCTCGTACTGGTAGGCGAAGTCGAGCGTGACCTTCCCGATCCGGTAGCCGAAGCCGGCCGTGAACGTGGTCCGGTTGGCGTCGGGCAGGGAGGAGTCCATGGTCGAGGCGGGCTGGGGGCTGCGGTCGTAGGCGAACCCGGCCCGCAGGGCCAGCCGGTCGGTGGCCTGGTATTCCAGGCCGGTCCGGGCGATGTAGGAATCCTTCCACAGCGTCGGCACGGTGAGATCCTCCTCCAGCGCGAGGTCGGGGACCTCGATGTGGAAGGTGTAGGAGTCGTAGGTGCTCCAGAGCATGTAGTGGAGATCGACGGCCCAGACCAGCTTCTTGGTCAGGTCGAAGGACAGGCCCATGGTCAGGATATCGGGGAAGCCGAAACTGGTCTCCCCGGTGCCTTCGAAGGGGGTCTCATAGACGGGGACGTCGAGCGAGATCGTGCCGGAGTAATCCAACGTGAACCGGCTGCGGTAGCTGAAGCCGAGGCGGAAGCCGTCGCCCTTATAGAGGGCCCCGGCGTTGAAGCCGAAGGCGGTGCCGTCGACGTCCACGTCGGACGGGACCTCGATGAGGGTTTCGCCCATGGGCATGAGTTGGACGATGGACTGGGTCAGCGTCGAATAGATGAACGACACGCCGAGGCCGACGGAGAAACGCTTGGAGAGCTGGACGGCGACGGCCGGATTGACGTTGAACGTGACCATGTCGCTCTTGGTCCCGAGGAAGCGCCAGGGAAAGCTCTCGGGCTCGGGCCACTCGATGCCCAGGCCGAAGGGCGAGGTCACGCCCAGCCCGACGGCGACCCGGTCCGAGATCCGGTGCGAGATATAGAAGTTGGGGGGATAGAAGACCTTGTGGACCTGGTTGTAGGTGGGAGCCCCGGGATATTCCGGGAACTGGACCGATCCGGTGGGGAAGATGATGGTCGCGCCGCCCATGATCTGCGTCCCCTCGAGGAAGGCCAAGCCGGCCGGATTGTGCCACAGCGCGGACGGGTCCTTGGCCAGGCTGGTGAAGGCCCCGGCCATGGCCATGGCGGCGGCGCCGTGTTCGTAGATCAGGAAACCGGAGCTCCGGGCGGCCGGCGCGAGCGCGAGGAGCATGATAGCCAGAAACGCCAGCCCTCTCTTTCGGCTCATCTATACCTCCTCCCGACGAACGTTCCCGATGGACCTTTGCCGCGCGATGGTAAGCCCAGTGAGATGATAATACTCCTATCGGTCTTGTTCAACTAATATAAAAATTCCCGCCTGATGTCAAGACCGCGACAGGCGGGAACGGGGCGCGCCGTCACTGGATGAAGTCGACCGGGGGCGGCATGTCCGAGGGGATGATCGTCCCGTAGGCGTCCTCGTAGCGCTTGATGTTCGCCTGCAGGGCTTCGAGGAAACGCTTGGCGTGGGCCGGGCTGACGATGACGCGGGAGACGAGCTTGCCGAAGGGCCCGTCCGGGAAGAGGAAGGCGAAATCGAAGAGGAACTCCTCCCGCGAGTGCCGGATGGCAGCGAGACTGGCGTACTGGCCGAGGGCGACCGCTTCGTCGACCTTGATCTCGACCTTCTTCGGGTCCATCTTGGGGTCCATGGTGCCTCCAGGGTCCGGATATCCCTTCCATTCTGGGCCTGAGGAGAAGGAAAATCAATAGGATGACGGCGCGCCGGGGGGCCGGGGGAAAAAAAATAAAAAATCGCTTTACAAAGGACCACCGCATGATATAATGACCATGGCTTTCTTGAGCGGGCTGGGGAAAGCCCCCACCTTTTTGGTTCCCATCATCAACCCCCCTTTTGCTGACAACAGCCCGCACTTCCCCTCCCGGGAAGTGCCGCACACAAAATATCACGCGCGGGTGTCGTTCTTGGCGTGGGCCGGAACGCGCGGGGCCGGGGTGCGATGGCCAGGGCGCCCGCGCCGCTCAGGCGGGCCGCACGATACGGCCCGCGGCCTCTTTGACGATCTTGAAAGCGGCCGCGGCCGTGATGCCCGAGGGATCGCGTGAGGGATTGAGCTCGACGACGTCCAGGCCGACGATCCTCCCCTTCAGCGACTGGATGATCTGGACGGCCTGGCGTGTCGTGAGGCCGCCCGGCTCGTGGTGGGAGACGCCGGGAGCGAAGGCTGGATCGAGCGCGTCCATGTCGAAGGAGACATAGACCGGGTTGGCGAAGCGCAAGTGGAGCGGGTCCTGGATATCCTTCATTTCGATCATCCGGACGCCGCCCTTGAGCGCCCTGGCCCGGTGGGCGGCCGTGACGGCCCGGACGCCGACCTGGACGACGCTCGCCGCAAGGCCGTCCTCGACGATCCGGGCGAAGGGGCAGGCGTGCGACAGCCGGTCGCCGTAGAGATCGTCGTAGAGGTCCGGATGGGCGTCGAAATGGAGGACGTCGAGGGGCTTGAAACGGCGGGCGAAGGCCTTGAGCACGGGATACGTGATCGAGTGGTCGCCGCCGAGCACGATGGGCACGGCCCCCTTGTCGAGGATGGACGCGACGCCCTTCTCGATCAGGGCGAAGGACTTGTCCATGTCGCCCGACGTGTCGACGTCGCCGAGGTCGACGAGAACGGTGTCCTCCTCGAGGTTGACCCCGAGCTCGGTCCAGCCGCAGTAGCACTTTCCCGTGGAGACGGCCCGGACGGCGGCCGGCCCTTGGGCCGCGCCCCGGAGAAAGCTCGACTTCTCGTCGAAGGGCACGCCGAGGACGGCGATCCTGTAATCGGGATTCTCGGACAGCGGTTTCGCGGCCCCGCCGAAATCGGACATCGTCGGCCTCCTCGTCGGTTGGTCCATCGATTATACCCCAATCAAGACTCGTCCCCAAGGGGACGAGGGGGAGGAAAAGCGGAAAAAAGCCGGGGAGAGAGATCCTCCCTCTCCCTTTTCACGAACCTTGGCACCGCCTCTTTCGAGGCCGTCGCGCCCTAGAGGCCGCGACCGGGGCCATCGTCCCATGGGCCGTTCCGGGGCGCCATCGCCGGACGGGGTGATTCCAGGGATGAGAATTCGGGCCGGCCATCATCGCCCGAGGCTACTCGGAGGCGCGCGTTGCGAAGGCCCGGCCTCTTCCTCTATAATGGCCCTTCCGCGATGTCCCAGGAGGCCCCATGGACAGGATCAAGACCGTCAAGACCCGAGACGACGTCGTCCGCCTGCTCTCGGCGGCCCTCGAGCACGAGTGGGCCGTCAGCTTCGAGTACGTCGTCCACGCCTACTCCATGCCGAAGGGCAAGTTCCTCTACGACGACCCCGTCCTCAAGCAGAGGACCGACGCCCGGGCCCAGACGATCCAGATCGGCATCGACGAGATGTACCACGCCCTCCAGCTGGGTGTCATCCTGACCCAGATGGGGGTCACGCCCTCCTTCCGGACCGACGAGGTCCTCCGCTACCCCCGCGTCGTCGACAACCTCAAACGCGACAAGATGACCGAGGAGGCGGTCACCGACCTCTACCAGTCGGCCGAGATCGAGCCGGCCGCGTTCCCCAAGGTCGAGAACATGGTCTGGAACATCTCCTACGACGAGGTCCGCCACATCGGCCAGTTCGCGGCCATGATCGCGGCCATCGAGGACTCCGGCGAGGCCGGGGCCCTCTGCATCCGGCCCCACCCCGACCGGGACCGCCGCGAGGACCTGACGCTCCTCCACGCCCTCTGCCGGCTCGAGAACGAGGCCATGCACCGCTACCTGCGCTACGTCATGATGTTCAGCGAGCACCAGGACCTCGGCCAGAGGCTGTTCAAGAACTCGGTCAACCACATGCGCCACTGGGACAAGCTGGCCGGCCTCCTGGTCAAGCTCGGCGACGTCGTCGCCGTCGAGAACGCGGCCGCCGACGCCTCGGGCGTCGAGCGGAGCCTGGCGCCCATGCCGGCCGCCTACCCCGGGACCGACCGCCTCTCGGCCCTCGAGTCCTTGCCCGGGCTCGAGCGGGAGATCGTCTCGCGGTACGAGGCGGCCCTCGGCCTCGACCTGCCCGAGGAGGTCCGGGCCCAGCTCCGCCTGCACCTGGCCCTGACCCGCGAGCACGTCTTCACCCAGGACAAGCTCCTGGCCAACGCGAAGCGGATCCGGGGCCTCGCCTGAGCGCGCGGCGGTTGACAATCCGGCGGCCTTCCATACAATAGGGGGCGATGGCCGACGCGATCCGCATCCAGGACCTTCGGAAGACGTTCCGTCTCGGATTCATCCCCAAGCCCCGTCCCGTCCTCAAGGGCATCACCCTCACGGTCCGCGAAGGCGAGATCTTCGGCTATCTGGGCCCGAACGGGGCCGGCAAGACGACGACCATCAAGTGCCTGCTCGGCCTGATCCGTCCCGACGCCGGCGCCGTCGACATCTTCGGCCGCTCCTCCCTCTCGCCGCGGTCCCGCGAGGAACTCGGCTTCCTGCCCGAGAACCCGTACTTCTACGACTACCTGTCGGCCCGCGAGTTCCTGGCCTTCACGGCCGATCTCTTCGGCCTGGCCCGGCGGGACAAGGAGGAGCGCATCGCCCGGCTGCTCGCGCTCGTCGGCCTCGAGCGGGCGGCCGACCTGCCGCTCCGCAAGTATTCCCGGGGCATGCTCCAGCGGGCCGGCCTGGCCCAGGCCCTGATCAACGAGCCGAAGCTGGTCATCCTCGACGAGCCCCTGGGCGGCATGGACCCCCTCGGCCGCAAGGAGATCCGGGACATCATCGTGCGCTTCAAGGACCAGGGCAAGACGGTCTTCTTCACCTCGCACATCCTCCAGGACATCGAGATGATCTGCGACCGCGTGGCCATCATCGTCGGCGGCCGCATCGTCAAGGAGGGCGCCCTCAGCGACCTCGTCTCGGAGCGGGTCCTGTTCACCGAGGTCACGGTCGCCGGCGTCGCCGCCGAGGCCTTCGGCGGTCTCGGCGAGAGCCTCTCGGTCCAGGGCGACCGGGTCCTGCTCAAGGTGTTCGAGGAGGCCAAGGTCGGCCAGGTCCTCGACCTCGTCCGCGACCGCCGGGGCCGGCTCGTCTCCCTGAGCCCCCGGACCGAGACCCTCGAGGACATCTTCGTCGAAACGGTGACCCGGACATGAAGATCGCGGCCATCGCCGGCATCACCTTCAAGGAAGCCAAGCGCGACCGGGTCCTCTACCTCCTCTTCTTCTTCGCCGCGCTCGGCATCGCCGCTTCCCGCGTCCTGGCCGTCCTGACGGTCGGCGACCGGGTCAAGATCATCAAGGACGTCGGCCTGGCCTCGATCTCCGGCTTCGGCATCCTCATGGCCATCCTGATCGGGACCGGCCTCGTCTACAAGGAGATCGACAAGAAGACGATCTTCACCCTCCTCTCCAAGCCCCTGCACCGGGCCGAGTTCATCCTGGGCAAGTTCCTCGGCCTGGTCCTGACGCTCCTGGTCATGACCGCGGCCATGACGGCGATCTTCCTGGCGATCGTCTACGCCCACACGTCCAGGATCGAGGCGCCGCTCCTCGTCGCCGTCGGCTACATCTTCCTCGAGCTCGTCCTGATCACGGCCGTGGCCGTGCTCTTCTCGTCCTTCTCGACGCCCATCCTGAGCTCGCTCTTCGCCCTGGCCTTCACCCTCATCGGTCACCTGTCCTGGGGCCTCGAGCTCATCCTGCGCAAGATGGGCCCGGGCGCCGGGCGGACCCTGGTCCGGGCCCTCTATGCCGTCCTGCCGGACCTCGAGAACTTCAACTTCAAGACGGAGGTGGTCCACGGCCTGCCCATCCCGCCGGCGATCTACCTCTCCTCGTTCCTCTACGGCGTCTGCTATACGGCCTTCATCCTCGGCCTGGCCGTCCTGATCTTCAGGCGCCGCGACTTCATCTGAGCATTCATGAAAACGCCGCCATTCTCCCAACGGCCAGAAAACCCCAGATGGCGGGCGGATCCATGAAAATCCCGCTTTTCCGGAGGGGATCGACGGTCCCGCTCCTGGCCCTTCTCCTGGCTTCGGCGGCCGCGTTCACGGCCCTCAAGGGGGCGACCGACCGGATCGCCCGGGCGAAGGTCCCCGGCTCGTCCATCATCTATGTCCCCTCGGGCCAGTTCCTGAAGTACGCGGCCTTCGGCTACCGGGCCCTGGCCGCCGACCTGCTCTACCTCTGGGCCATCCAGTATTACAGCACGCCCACGATCGACGACCGCTTCGACCACCTCGACCACATCTTCGCCATCATCAACGAGCTCGATCCACGATACCAGGACCCCTACGAGGTCGGCTCGCTCATCGCCGTCCAGGAGGCCCGGGCGGCGCACGACCGCCGCCGCGACGACGCGCTCTCGGTCCGCCTCCTGCGGTCCGCCTTCGCCATCCTCGACCGCGGCGCGGCCAACAACCCGGACCAGTGGGTCTATCCGTTCAACGCCGGCCACATCGCGCTGATGACCCTCAAGGACTTCGCCCTGGCCGAGACCTATTTCGAGCGGACGATGAAGATCCCCGGCGCCCCGGAGTTCGTCGAGAGGCTCAGGGCCAACGCCATGTTCAAGAAGGGCGACCTCAAGACCGCCTGGGAGACCTGGCTGGACATCTACAAGCGGGCCCCCGACGAGAGGACCAGGAAGATCGCCTCGAACCACCTCTACAACGTCAAGGCCACGATCGACGGCGCGGCCCTCGAGGCCGCCGCGGCCCGGTACCGCGAGCGCTTCGGGCGCTTCCCGGCCGACCTCGCGACGCTCGTCCGGGAGGGCCTCGTCGGCGAGGTCCCCAAGGACCTCGACGGCCGCGACTACGTCTACGACCCGGCGGCGGGTCAGGTCCGGACGGTGATCAGCCCATGGAAGCGGTGACGGTCGTCCTGGTCGCGCTCGCCGGGCTCGTGCTCGGCAGCTTCTTCAACGTCGTCATCTACCGCCTGCCGCGCGGCCTCAACCTCTCCCATCCCCCCTCGGCCTGCCCCGGCTGCGGCGCGCGGATCAAGCCTTACGACAACGTCCCCGTCCTGTCCTACCTCATCCTCGGCGGAAAATGCCGCCGCTGCCGCCGGCCCATCTCGCCCGTCTACCCGGCCGTCGAGGCCCTGACGGCGGTCGGCTTCGTCCTCGTCTATCTCAACGCCGGACGGGCGCTCGGCGGACCCTTCTTCGCCGGCTGCCTGTTCACGAGCGCCCTCGTCGTGCTCGGCTTCATTGACTACTTCCACCAGGTCCTGCCCGACGCCGTCACCATGCCCGGCCTCGTCCTGGCCCTCGCCTACGCGTTCGTCCGGAACGACCTGACCTTCCGCGGCGCGCTCGTCGGGGCGGTCCTGGGGTCCGGCTTCCTCCTTCTCGTCTACGGGGCCTATTACCTCGTCCGGAGGAAAGAAGGGTTGGGCATGGGCGACGTGACCATGATGCTCATGGTCGGGGCCTTCCTCGGCCCGCTGCGGACGCTCTTCGTCCTCATCCTGGCCTCGTTCACGGGAGCTCTGGTCGGCCTCTACCTCGTCCGCCGGAAGGGCCGGGACTACCAGTTCGCCCTGCCGTTCGGGACCTTCATCGCCCCGGCGGCCTTCGTGGCCATGCTCTGGGGCGAGCGGATCGTCCGGGCCTACCTGTCGCTCTACAAGCGCTAGGCGCCGGAGGGCCGGCCCCGACCCGTCCGCCCCTTCTTCACCCGGATGGCTAAAACCCGCTCCGTCGCCGCGGTGACCTTGTAGTCTTCGCCGACCGGGAGCCCCGGCGCCCAAATAACGCGGCCGTGCGAGACAACGACCGGCAGACGGCCGCGGTCCGCCGCCGGCACGGCCCTGGCGCGCAGGATCTCCTTGAGCTTCTTGCGGCCCGGCGCGCCGAACGGACGGTAGGCGTCGCCCGGCCGGCGGCTCCGGACGACGAGCGGGAAGGCGAGCCGGCCGGCGTCGAGCAGGGCGCCGGCCCGGTCGTCGCCCCGGAGGGACCGGCGGCCGCCCGCGGGCTTCCTGAAGGAGCCCGAGAGGACGAGCCCCGCCGCATCGAGCGTGAGGACGGAACGGCCGTCCCAGCCGACCTCGTAGGCGCGGGCCGGGGAGGCGGCCCGCTTGAGGCCGAGGCGGCCCGCCTCGCGGCGCAGGACGAGGCCTTTGCCGAGATCGATCTCCTTGTTCTCCCGCAGCCCCAGGAGCGCGTCCACGTCGCCGAAAGAGACGTCCCGGAGGTCGCCGGAGAGCTCGCGGAGGAAGGCCCGGGCGACCCGGCGGGCCAGGGCGGGAAAGAGGAGCGGCAAGGTTTTCACGTCGAGGGACAGGTCCCTCCCCTTCCTCAGGATGAACTCGTCGAGGAGCTCGCGGACGAAGCCGTCAAGAAGCTCCTCGTCTTCGCGCGCGAGAGCCGCCAGCCGGGCCAGGTGCTCCGCGATCCGCGGCTCGTAGCGGCGCTCCAGCTCGGGCAAGAGCTCGGCCCGGACGCGGTTGCGGAGGAACCGGAGGTCGCGGTTGGAGGCGTCTTCGCGGAACGGGAGGCCTTCGGCCGAGAGCCAGGCCCGGAGGTCCGGACCGCCGATCGCGAGGAGAGGCCGGACGACCGGGCAGGGACCGCCGGCCACGACCGGGGCGATCCCGGCCAGCCCGAGGAGGCCCGTGCCGCGCATCAGGCGCATGAGGACGGTCTCGGCCTGATCGGTCAGGGTGTGGCCGGTGGCGATCTTGGTCGCGCCGGACCGGGCCGCGGCCCGCCGCAGGAACCGGTAGCGCAGGTCGCGCCCGGCTTCCTCGAGGTTGAGCTTCTTTTTCGCGGCGAACGCGCGGACGTCGGAGGAGCCCGTCTCGAGCGGCACGACCCAGCGCCGGGCCAGCCCGTCGACGAAGCGGGCGTCCGCCCCGGACTCCGGCCTCAGCCGGTGATCGAAGTGGGCCAGACGGACCTCGAGCGGCATCTCCTCTCGGAGCTTGAGAAGGAGGGCAGCCAGGGCGACGGAATCGGGGCCGCCGGACACGGCGGCCAGGACGCGGTCGCCGGGGACGAGCAGGCCGGCGAGGGCCGTCTCCTTGAAGGCCCGGTAAACGAGGTCCGGCGTCTTGGGGGCTGGCATGGTCGCGTTCAGCTCATGGGGCGAAGGGTCCGGAGAAATGGCGGCGGAGGGATTTGAACCCCCGACACTGCGGATATGAGCCGCATGCTCTGACCAACTGAGCTACGCCGCCAGGGTGGAGAGATTCTAGCCGAATCGACACCTCAAGTCAACGCGCCTCAAAGTGAAGTTAACCTCTGGGAATCGCGGCGAGGAAGGCCGCCGAACCCGACATCGGGAAAGTTCAGCCGGGACGCGTGCCGGACGAGGGCCGTTTCCCTGGAAACCGACAAAACGTGTTTGAGCGAGGCTTAGCGCAAGCCGAGCGAGTTGTTTTG
>JBFYNT010000129.1:0-3775 GCA_041304225.1 Candidatus Aminicenantota bacterium | reverse complement strand
ATTCCTCGGCCCGGCGGAAATTGAGGCGGCCGAAGCCGCGGCCCCAGCGGGCCGGCGAAAGGACGCCGATCTTGATGCTCACAGGGCGCCTCCGGCATCGCTTTGTCCGCGCATGGCGTTCATTATAGAAGAGGCGGCACGGACCGGCAAGCCTGCCCGCCCGTCAGTCTCAAGTGACAGGCGACGAAATTGACATCCAAAGGCCATCGGTCTAAGATGCATTTCGCTAATCGCGGGGGGATGGGATTGGGCCGGAAAACGCCGAGGGTTTAACGTCGTTGTAATGAACACGCCGGAAGCCAAGCCCGAATTCGAACTCGAGGCCTCCCTCAAGCCGCCCCTCTCCGCCCGCCTGCCCAAGATCGTCCAGATCGACCGCCTCATCAACCGCCCCCTCGCCTCCCTCATCGTACGGGCGGCCATCCGCCTGAAGCTCCGGCCGAACCACCTGACGGTCGCGGCTTTCGTCCTGAGCCTGGGCGGGGCCGCGGCCTTCCTCGCCGGCACCCACGCCGGTTTCATCATCGCCGGGCTCCTCATTTACGCCGGTACCCTGCTCGACGGGGCCGACGGCATGCTGGCCCGGTCGCGGAACCTCTGCACCCGGTTCGGCGCCTACCTCGACCTCTATCTCGACCGGGTCACCGATTTCTTCGTCCTCGGGGCCATGGTCACGGGCTACTACCTCCAGTCGGACCGCCTCGGATTCTACTTCCTGAGCCTGTTCGGCCTGGCCGCCTATATGCTCCAGATGGTTCTCTACTACCTCGAGCGCGAATACAAGAAGGTCCAGACCGGCTCCGGGGCGAGCGGCGATTTCCGCGGGCTCGTTTATCTCGGCGTCTTCTTCTTCGCCGTCATCGACCGGCTGGATATCGTCATCGCCATCCTGCTTTGTGTTCCTGTCCTGAACATCCCTTACCGATTCGTCCGCCATTGGATCGTCGAGCGCCCGGCGGAACCGCCCCGTTAGGCGCGCCCCGGCATCCCAAAGGAGTTACTTTCCATGGTCGACATCCTCAGAGGCACAGAGATCGCCCCCGCACGGGGCCAGCTCGGCGTGCTGATGCCCGGCATCGGCGCCGTATCCTCGACGCTCCTCGCCGGCGTCTTCTCCGCCCGCAAGGGCCTGGCCCGGCCGGTGGGCTCGCTCGCCCAACCGGGCCGGATCCGGTTGGGCAAGAGGACCGAGAACCGGTTCGTCCCCATCCGCGAGTTCATCGACCTCACCGGTCTCGAGGACCTGGTCTTCGGCGGCTGGGACTGTTTCCCCGACTCCGCTTATGAAGCCGCCCGCAAGGCCAAGGTCCTGACGCCCGAGCACATCGAGGCGGTCCGGGACGAGCTCGAGTCGGTGGCGCCCATGCCGGCTGTGTTCGACCGCAAGTTCGTCCACAACCTCGACGGCCGCCACGTCAAAAAGGGCCGGACCAAGATGGACTTGGCCGAGGCGCTGATGAAGGACATCGCCGATTTCCGCGCCCGGCACAAGACCGGCCGGATGATCATGCTCTGGACGGCCTCGACCGAGGCGTATCATGAGTGCCAGGGCGTCCACGTTTCGCTCAAAGCCTTCGAAGCCGGTCTCAAGAAGAACTCCCCCCACATCAGCCCCAGCCAGATCTACGCCTACGCGGCCCTGAAGATGGGCCTCCCCTACATCAACGGCGCGCCGCACGTCACCACGGATTGCCCGGCCTTCCTGGAACTGGCGGCGGAGATGAAGCGCCCCGTCTGCGGGAAAGACTTCAAGACAGGCCAAACCCTGATGAAGACCATCCTGGCGCCCGGGCTCGCGGCCCGCCTGTTGGGCATCTCGGGCTGGTTCTCGACCAACATCCTCGGCAACCGCGACGGCGAGGTCCTGGACGATCCGGAGTCGTTCCGCTCCAAGGAGATCTCCAAGCTCGGCGTCCTCGACACCATCCTCCGGCCCGACCTCTATCCCGAGCTCTACGGCGACCTCTACCACAAGATCCGGATCAACTATTACCCGCCGCGGGGCGACAACAAGGAGTCCTGGGACAATATCGACATCTTCGGCTGGATGGACTATCCGATGCAGATCAAGGTCAACTTCCTCTGCCGCGACTCCATCCTGGCCGCGCCCGTCGCCCTGGACCTGGTCCTGTTCACCGACCTGGCAGCCCGGGCCGGGATGCACGGCATCCAGGAGTGGCTGTCCTTCTTCTTCAAGAACCCGATGGTCCGCGAGGGCCTCTACCCCGAGAACGACCTCTTCGTCCAGCGCAGTAAGTTCATGAACACCCTGCGCTACCTGATGCGCGAGGAGCTCATCCACCACACCGGGCTGGACTACTACTACGATCTCGAGGAGACGAAGCCGGCGGCGAAGAAGAAAGCGGGTCCCGCGCGGAAGGCCGCGAAGAAGGCGGCCCGGAAGGATTAGAACTCACCCGGCCTCTTCGGCAAACCGATGATCCTCGGCTATAGGGGAAAAAGAGAAGCGCGCCCGGGGTGACTCGAACACCCGACCTGCTGATTCGCAACCAATAGACATCCCGCCTTATGCGTTTGAATATAATATAGATATCTAACATTGTGTGTCTGTTTGTCCGCTTTTTGTCCCATTCGTTAACCCTTGCTTTCCTCCTGAAGTGTCCACATTAATGCTGGGCCGAATTCTCGGGAAGCGCTAAATAGGCTTGACTTCGACTGACGCATTACCCATGATTGCGACAAAGGGCTGTACACAAAGAGCCATGACGCTCCGAGTGTACGGATGGGATTCCCTCGCGGGAGATTTGCGGCGATAGCCAACGGGCTTTTGCCCGGGCATCCTTCCTGCTAAGGAGGTCTAAACATGAAGGATATTTGGGCGCAAATTCTCGGGCTTGTATGGTTGGCTATATTCTTCGCGGCCTGCAGTACCGGAGGAGACGGCGACGACAATCCCCCGCCCACGGTCTATAAATATTATGCCTATGTGGCCAATAGCGCCGGTGGAGATGTTACCGGCTTTTCCATCAATCCGACGACGGGCGCGTTGACGGTCTTAGCCGGTTCGCCCTTCCCGACGGGCGCGTTATCGACCCCTCTTTGCGTTGTCGTAGATCCCACGAGCAAGTATGCGTACGCGGCAAGTGGGGCTTATGGAAATCCCGGCTATATCTCGGCCTATGCCATTGATAAAGCGTCAGGTCGATTGACGGGAATCACAGGCTCGCCTTTTCGGCTAGATAACGGCTTGGGAGGGATCACGATCAATTCCACTGGGCGGTTCGCTTATGTCGCCGAATGGCCCAGTCAGGTCCGCGGCTACGACATCACTCTCGGCCAGGGCGCGTTGACGGCGGAAATCCAAGGTTCGCCCTACGGCTTCGGAGGAGACCCGGTTAATTGGTATATCAAAGCCGATGCCTCCGGCCATAATCTGCTGTATGTGGCGAATCTGATCATTGGGCTTCATGGCTATAAGATCAATTCGGCGACAGGCGAGCTGACGCTGATCCAAGGCTCCCCTTTTCCAGGCACACAGGGCGTCGTTCACTTTGATTTTGATCCCGAAAGCAAGTTCCTATATGCCGTGCACCAGGGCGGAGACTATGTCCAGGCTTTCACCATTGATTCCGCGTCAGGTCAGTTGTCGGAGATACAGGGCTCGCCGTTTGCCGCAGGGACCGGGACCTCATCTGTGGCTGTCGACCCCTTGGGCCGATACGCGTATGTCACGAGCTACGACTCTGACGAGGTCATTGCCTATGCCATCAATTCCGTCACAGGTACCTTGACTTTGATAGGTTCCTCCTACAGA
>JBFYNT010000128.1:0-18001 GCA_041304225.1 Candidatus Aminicenantota bacterium | reverse complement strand
AAGGCGTGGGCGAACACATCGAAGCCCGTGGCGGCCGTGACCTTGGCCGGGAGCGTCGTCATGAGCTCCGGGTCGACCAGGGCGGTCCGGGGATAGAGGAGCGGATGGTAAAGGGCCGACTTATTCTTCTCGGCCGGATTGGTCACCACGGCCACCTGGGTCACATGGGAGCCCGTGCCCGAGGTCGTCGTAACGGCGACGACCGGCAGGGTCTTGGCCGTGGGCTGCTTGTCCCTGAAGAACAGGTAGTCCCAAGCGCCGCCCGGGTGGGTCGCCTCCACGGCGATGGCTTTGGCCGTGTCCATGGTCGAGCCGCCGCCTACCGCGACGACGACGTCGGCCTTGAAGTCCCGGGCCATGCGGGCCCCGCGGGCGACCACCTCGGTCGTCGGATTGGGGACCACCCCGTCGAGGCGGGCGACGGCCAGGCCGGCCTTGGCCAGGAGGGACTTGGCCCGGGAGAAGAGCCCGTGGAAGCAAGGCTCCTCGGGGACGGAAACAAGCAGGGCCCGGCGTCCGAGACGGGCGGCCGCGGGGCCCAGGTCGGAGAGCCGGCCGCGGCCGAACAGGATCTCCGTGGGCTGGAAGTATTTAAAGGATCTCATGAGGCGTGCTCCTGTCATTTGGTCTCGAGGTCGATGAAGATCTTCATCGACCTCTCCCCTTCCCGGTCGGCGAAGTCGTAGGCCGCCCGGTACGCATCGAAGGGGAAATGCGTGGTCTCGAGGGGGGCGGTGATCAGGGCCCCCGACCGCATGAGCCGGACGGCCTTGAGGAAATCCCGCTTTTGATACATGAGGGTGCCGGTCAAGGTCAGCTCGCGATCCTGGACGAGGCCCATGTTGACGCGGGGCCGGTCCCCGTAGACGCCGACCGCCACGATGGTGCCGCCTTTCTGGATGGCGTCGATGGCCTCGTTGATGGCCGCCTCGGCCCCGGCGCACTCGAAGGCCTTTTGGAACCCCTTGGCGCCGAAGACGCGGTCCGAGGCCTCCTTCAAGGTCTCCCGCCCGGCGAGCGAGACGGACCGGAGGCCGCAGCGGCGCGCGATCTCGAGACGGTATTCGCTGATGTCCGTCAGCAGGACCTTGGCGCCCGCGGCCCGGGCCGCCTGCCCGACGAGATTGCCGATGGGCCCCGCGCCGAGCACCGCGACGTTCATCCCGGACATCGTCCCGGCGCGGGAGACGGTGTGGACGCCCACGGCCGCCGGCTCGACCAGGGCCCCCTGTTCGAAGCTGAACGAGTGGGGCAGGGGAACGATCTGATCGGCCCGGGCCAGGAAGAGCTCCTGGGCGCACCCCGGGGCTTGGAACCCCTGGACCCGGAGGACGTCGCAGATGTGGTAATCCCCGCGCCGGCACGGGGCGCAGCGGCCGCAGACGATCTGGGGCGTGGCCGTGACCTTCCGGCCCGGCCGCAGGCCCTTGACCCGTTTGCCCACCGCCTCTATGACGCCCGCGAATTCGTGCCCCTGCACGACGGGATAGGACGTGAAGGGATGGCGGCCGTGGCGGACATGGATGTCGGAGCCGCAGACCCCGATCCTCCGGACCCGGATCAGGACCTCATCGGGCCCGGGTTTCGGCACGGGGACGTCCCGGAACTCGATCACCCCCGGGCTGGTCATGACGGCTTGCTTCATGGTCGACTCCCCGGCCGCGCGGCGCGGCCTCAACGGAAAATGACATACAGGACGACCAGCAGCGCCAGGAGCCCGCCGGCCAGGACCCGAGGATCGCTCAGCCCCTGGACCCGGCCGTGGAACAAGACGGCGGCCGGGCTCTTCCAGGTCAAGGCGTTGACCTTCTCGGGGTCCGGCCGGGGCGTCAGCAGGCTGACGACGACGAACAGCGCGCTGCAGAGGCAGAACATCCACCAGGCCTGCATCATGAATGGGATGCCCCAGCCCTCGGTGATGACCTTCTCCGTGCCGAAGACGGGAAGATCGACCAGGAAGGAGACGACGCCGAGGAGGAATCCCGCGATCAGGGTCGTCAGCGCCGCTTGGCGCGTGCCGCGCCTCCAGAAGACGCCCCACAGGAAGACCGTCGTGATCGGCGGCGCCAGGTAGCTGGCGATGGTGTTGATGGCCTCGAAAATGCTCGTGTAGCGTCCGCCCTGGGTCGACCAGGCCATGGCCAGCAGCATGACGACGACGGCGCAGGCTTGCCCGACCCGGATCTGGGTCCGGTCCGTCGTCTCCGGCTTGATCCGCTTGACGATATCGACGGCTACCAGCGTCGCCGAGCTGTTCAAGGCGGCGGCGATGGTGCTCATGAGCGCCGCCAGCAATCCGGCGGCGATGAGGCCCTTGAGGCCGGTCGGGATGAGGCGGACGAGGAGGACGGGCAGGGTCTGGTTGGCGTCCGCCCCGATGACGTCGCGGAAGAGGACGTAGCCGACGACGCCGGGGAACACGATGATGAAGAGCGGCAGGATCTTGAGCAACCCGGCGAACAGGGCCCCGTGCTGGGCGTCCCGTTCCGTCCGGGAGCCGAGGACGCGCTGGACGATGGTCTGGTCGGTGCACCAGTACCAGATCCCGAGGATGGGATAGCCGAGGAAGATCGCGTACCAGTTGAGCCCCGCCGAGCTGTGCGTCTGCAGCATGCTGAGCTGGTCGGGCTTGACGGCCTCCTTGAAGGCCGCCAGGGTGTGGATGCCGTGGGACGGCAGGGCCAGGACGGCGAAGACCGTCACGACGACCGCGCCCAGGATCAGGATCACGGACTGGATGGATTCCGTGACGACCACGGCCTTGAGACCGCCCAGGATCGTGTAGAGCCCGGTGATAACGGAGATGATGACGATCGAGGTCACGACGTCGATGCCGAAGAACTGGCGGAAGACGGCCGCCCCGGCGTAGAGGCTCATGCCGATATGGATGAAGAGCGCGGCCAGGATGGCCATGAAGGCCAGCATGATCCTGGCGCCCGGGCCGTAGCGCTTCTCCAGGAACTCGGGCAGAGTGGAGATGCGGCTCCGAAAATAGAAGGGCACGAAAACGAGGCTGAGGAGGACCAGGGTGAAGGTCGCCATCCACTCGAAATTGCCCCACACGAGGCCGTCCGAATAGCCCGACGCCGCCAGTCCCACCAGGTGGATCGTCGAGATGTTGGCGGCGAACATGGCCGAGCCGACCATGCCCCAACGCAGGGACCGGCCGGCCAGGAAGTAGCCGCTCGCCGTCCTAGCCAGGCCGCGGGTGGAAAGCACGCCGATGGCCAAGATGCCGAGCATATAAACGACGATGATGACGAGGTCGAGGATGGGAATGCTGAGCGAGGATGGGGTCATGGGGCTCTCCTCTTGTCGCTTCCATACTTCACCCTGTGGTCCCGGGCTCGAAATCGGATCAGGCGGGCCACGGGCCCGTCACCGGGCCCGCCAAGGGGCCGCGGCTCGGACATTACCGGCCGGGGGAGGCCGTTCGGCCTCCCCCGTCCGCATTCATTCTACATCGTCTAGAACTTGTAGGACAGAGAGAGCCGGAATTGACGGGACCCGGCGAAGCCGCGGAGCCCGGTGGACCCCACGGTATAGGTCCCTTCCGTCGTGTTCTCGTCGTCCGGACGCCATGTCCCGGCCGGATTCTTGGCCACCGTCAGCGTGTACGCGCCGAGGAGGTTGAAGATGTTCACGTAGGCGTCGACCGTTCCGGGACCGAGTTTGAAGTCCTTGCCGAGCCTCAGATCGAGGTTATCGGCCGCTTCGTTCCGGTAGGTCCCGGGCGGGTTGACATAGATCGAATAGCCCGTGGTGCTGGCGTTGTTCTCGGCGGCCCAGTCGGCCGGTGGCCGGACCGTGACCGTCCGTCCCCACGGCGAGCCGTCATAGTGCGTGTAAAAGAAAGAGAACAGGAAGCCGTAGGGCATGTTGAACGTGCCGTAGAGCTTGATCATGATCGGCCGGCTGTAGGTCATTTCGCCGTAGGCGTTGACGAACGAGTTCGGGCTGGAGAAAGCGCCCTGCGAGGCCCACGATGCGTAGCCCAGGGAGTAGTTGCCTTTGAGCATCGTGTAGTTGAAGGAGCCGCCGAGCTGCCAGCCCTTGGCCAGCCGCTTGTCGAAGCCGATCTCGAGAGAGTCGTATTTGAGCTTGGCCTCGGGGATGTTCGTCAGGCGGCGGAACTGTTCGGGCGCGTCGTTCGACAGGAAGTACATCGTCACTTCCTGGGCCGGATAGGAGCCTGTCTCGGGGACCGTGGTCGTGAAGGGGATCCACCATTCGGGGGCCAGCTCCTCGGTGTACCAATATCTGTCGGAATCCTTGTCCCAGAGGACGCTGCCCATGATGCGCTTCCGGGCCTTGTTGATGTAGCGGGCGCTGACCCGGAGGTCCTTGACCAGCTCGTGCTCGATGCCCAGGGTGATCTCGTCCACGTACGGCACCTTGACGTCGGGGTCGATGGAGTCCAGGTAGGCGGTGGAGACCATGGCCAGGGGCGTTTCGCCGTAGGCCTCCTCGTACTTATCGACGCCGGGCACGTCCGGCTGGCCGTTCTCGTTGATGTCCCACCAGTTCCAGGTGAACCCGCGCCACGTCAGAGGATACATCGCCGAGAACGTTCCCGTCGGGAAGCTCTCCTGCTGGCGGGTGAACGAGGCCTTCAGGGCCGTCTTGCCGTTGCCGAAGAGGTCATAGGTGAGACCCAGCCGGGGGGACAAGAACATGCCGTAGGGAAAAGCGTTGTTCCAGGTGTCGTAGGCGATCTCGCCGTAGGGATTGATGCCGTAGTCCGGCTCGAAGTAGGTCTCGCCGATGGCCAGGGCCACGGGGTCTGTCGTCCCGCCTTTCGTCCGGCCGGGGCTCCACGCCTTGATATGGTCGGCCCGAAGGCCCAGGTTGACGGTCAACCGCTTGACAGTGAAGGAATCCTGGATGAAGCCGCCGACGCGGGAGGTGATGCCGATCTCGGCGCCCGTGCCCTCGGCCGCGCCGATGGCGGCGTAATACAGAAGCCCGTCGCCGTAGACCGGGTCGGTCACGCCGCCGTTCTGGGCGGCCCAATAGTACGGGCTGCCGTCATAGTAGGTCCAGAACAGGGGCTGGGGCATATAGAAGCCCCAGTCGCCACGGTTCCGCTCCCACTCCAGGCCGGCCTTGATCTCATGGGTGCCGCCGAGGAAATTGTCGACGAACTTGGTGCCGGTCAGGGAGACGTTGGCCTTGGGCTTGTACGTATATTGCTCTCCGCCGCCGTTGCCCCAGCTATAGCCGGTATATTCGTCGGAGTAGTAGGGCCCGTCAGGGTTGCCCTCAGCGGTGGTGCTGCCTGTCCACTTGAAGTACAGGCCGCCGGCGCGAAGGTCGATGATAGTGCTGCTGTCGAGGGTCCAGGAGACCGTGGCGCCGTAGTTGAAGCGGATGGGCTTGTTATTCAGGTTGGCTTCGTTGGTCAGGCCCCAGCCGCTGTAGTAATAAGGAACGTCCTGTATCGAGTAGTGCCCCATGGCCGAGGCGCGGACGTTCTTGGCCAACTGGGCCGAGAGCTTCAGGAAGCCGACGTAGTTGGGGAACTTGCGGTCGTAGTTATCGTAGCTCGTCCCGTTGATGGTCGTGGGCCGGAAGTCGCCGGTGTACTTGCTGTTGATCATGCGGGCTTCGACCATGAACCAGACCTTGTCCTTGACGATCGGCCCGCCCAGCGAGAACGACGTATCGACCGAATATACGGGGACCGACGGCTTGGCCAGGTTGAGGGCCTGGAGGTCCGGCTCGGGGAGATGGATCTGGGACAGGTTCTTGTCCGTGTAATAGACGGTGGCCGATCCGGAGAACCTGTTGCCGCCCGACTTCATGAGGACGTTGGTCAGGCCGCTGGTGCTGTTGAAGAACTGGGCCGGAGCGCCGGCCGTGACGAGCTCGAACTCCTCGACCATGTCGAAGGCGATGCCGACGTCGTAGCCGAAGGCCACGCCGCCTACGTCAGGTTCCGACATCTGGATGCCGTCCATGACGGCGCCGACCTCGCCGCGCCCGTCGCCGTGGACGCTGCCGCCGACGGCGCCCGGCGCCATGGCCAGGATGTTGCCGACGTTGCGCCCCAACGGGAGGGACGCCAGGACGTCGCTCGTGATGGTCTGGGAGGTCGTCGACCGGACGACGTCGACCGTGGGCGTCGGGGCGACGATCGTGACCTCCTGCTGAAGGGTCGAGGGCTTCATCGCGATCTCGATCGTGATGGTCTTATTGAGGTTGACGATGAGCCCCGTTTGAACGGTCGTCTCGAAACCGTTCAGCTCGGCCCGAACCTCGTAGCCGGTCCCCGGCGTCAGGGCGGGAGCCCTGAACATCCCCTCGGAATTGGTCACGGCTGTGACCTTGCCGATCAGGGCGGGGCCGGAAATGGTGATGGAGACGCCCGGGAGGGGCTGTCCCGTGTCATCGGTGACCCGGCCTCTGATCGAGCCGGATTGCAACTCTTGTGATGTCGCAACCGCTGTGAGGGCGAGGCAGGCCACGATGAGCAAGAAGACCTTTTTTCCGCTCATTCCTTTCTCTCCTTTCCGCTTGACCTATGGACTCTGATCAAATCGCTTCTGACCTGATCTGTTTGTATTTCGTTCTCACACCTCCTTTGCTAAGGTTTAATTGTGGAGCATCAATAATAAAGATACTTCCTTACATTAAATAAGTAACTATACGGCTTCTTCATGCGGTTTCACCTCGATCATCAATCTAGCTGTGCCTCCGGATCCTCAAGGCTGACATATCAGTTCTTCGCCGGATCGGCATTGTGTTCGAAATTGAGGTTGACGACACCGCTTAAGATCAGCGACACGGCTCCCATGACGGCCGATTTCAGGCCGAACGTCGCGGGCAGGATCGAAACGGCGCCCGCGGTCTTCTTCAGCGCCCGTGTCTGGACCGTTCTTCGGACGCGATCGAAGAGGATATCCCCCGCCTGGGCCACCCCGCCGCCGATAAAGATGGCTTCGGGATTGTACAGGTTGATCAACCCCGCGATCCCGACGCCGATGTACTCGGCCGCCAGGTCGAAGACCTTCCAGGCCACCCCGTCTCCCCGCTTGGCGCTCTGGACCACCATCTCGGCGGTCAGCCGCGACGGGTCCCCGTCACAGGCCTTCAGGAGGTCGGATTCGGCGCCGTTCTCGAGCTCCTTGCGCGCGGCCTTGGCGATGGCGTTGCCGGAGGCCAGCGCTTCGAGGCAGCCGAAATTGCCGCACTCGCACTGGGCGGCGGAGTCCTTTTCGAACGTGATGTGCCCGAACTCACCGGCCATCCCCAAGCTCCCGTAGAGCGGCGTGCCCCGGATGATGACGCCCGCCCCGATCCCGTAGCCGATGTTGACCATGACGAAATCCTGGTAATTCCTTCCCGCGCCGTACCAGATCTCGCCCAGGGCCATGACCCTGGTCACGTTGTCGAAGCTGATCGGGATATCGGGGTGGCTGCGGCTGAGCGCCGCCCGGACATCGACATCGTGCCAGTGGAAATCCGGGGAAAATTCGACGATCTCCCGGTCCCGATTGATGAGGCCGGCGATGGCCAGCCCGATGCCGCAGATCCGGCCCTTCCGGTTCCCCAGATGTCCGCGCAGCTCGCTGATGACTTCGGACGTCTGCTCCATGACCCGGTCGAAGCCCTTTTCGACCAGGGTCGGCGTCTTGATCTCGGCGACGATATTGGCGTCGAGATCGCTCAAGACGCCGTAGATGTTCGTCGTCCCGAGATCGATGCCGACGATATAGCTGTCGAAGCCGGAGAACTTGAGCAGGGTCGGCTTGCGGCCCCCGTGGGACACGCCGACCCCGATCTCCGTGACCAATCCTTCGCGGATGAGCCCTTCGATGATCCGGGAAATGGTCGGCGCGCTCAATCCGCTCCGCTTGGCGAGGTCCGCGCGGGACAAGCTATCGTTGTCGCGGACCAGATTGGTGACCTTGACCTTGTTGAGCTCGCTGATGAGCTTGGCGTTCCCCGCCCGCGTCTGCGTCTTCCGGTGCGTGAGCTCTTTGATCATCGCTGCGTCCGTAGATCGATAGTTTCGTGTGGTAACAAAGTAACCTAACAAGCAAGAAAAAACAACTTTTTTTAAAAAATATTTCGGCCGGCCGAAGACCCGGAGAGACCGGTCCAGAGGCGCATTTGACGCGGGCGCCCGTTATCGCCATAATCCCCTTTTGTGTCTCGCCCTGAGGGAGGGACGGCGAGCGGCCGCCGGCTCCCGAAGGGACGGCTCCCATAGAATGAAAGGCGAGGTCAGACGATGAAAGAAGTCGGCATGCTCAACAGGCAGATCGATTCGGCCCTGAACCGCCAGGGGCATATGGACGGGCTCATGGTCGTCGACGCGGGTTTTCCATGTCCCGATGACGTGGAACTGATCGATATCGCCCTGGCTCCGGGGAAGCCCTCGGTCCTCGAGGTCCTGGCGGAGATCGCCCCCGTGCACTCGGTGGAAAAGGTCGTCCTCGCCGAGGAGACGCGGGAGCACAACCCGAGCCATTTCGCAAAGGTCGCCGCGGCCTTCGGGAAGGGGGTCGCTGTCGAAGTGATCCCGCACGCGGAATTGAAGGAACGGAGCCACGAGGTCAAGACGATCGTCCGCACGGGCGATTTCACGGCCTGGGGCAACGTGCTTCTTGTTTCCGGCGCCGGTCCTCGCTGGACCGTGGAACGGTGACCGGGACGCTCCGTCCTTCCTTTCTATACTTCTCGAGCAACGCCGTCAGTTCCGAGACGATGTCGGACCGCTCGCCCCAGAGGTCCCGCGTCTCCCCAGGATCCTCGGCAAGATCGTAGAGCTGGCCGGGCGCGCCCGGCACGGGCGGCGTCCCTTCGGGCGCCATCCAGCCGCCCGACGTGCGGTTGTCGAGGATGAGCTTCCAGGGGCCCCGCCGGATCGCGAAGGTGCCGTCCTCGGAATGGGAGACGATCGCCTCCCGCAAAGGCGGACGCGACGGACCGCCCGAGTCGGCCCCCGGCCCCGTCCTCAAGCCGGGGCGGCCGCCCCGGAATAGGGCCGGCGAGATATCGACGCTGTCCGGACCGGCCTGGGGCGGCAGGTCCGCGCCGGCGAGGGCGGCGAAGGTGGCCATCAAGTCCGTGAGACAGATAGGCTCGTCGACTACCGCGCCCGGCTCGACATGTCCCGGCCAGCGGGCGATGAACGGGATCCGGTGGCCGCCCTCCCAGATATGGGATTTGAGCCCGCGGAGGGGGCCCGCCGAGGCGTGGCCGTTCGTGCCGGGATGCGGCCCATTGTCGCTCGTGAACACGACGAGGGTCCGCTCGGCCGCGCCCAGCCGTTCCAAAGCCTCCATGACCCGGCCCACGCAGAGATCGGCCAACGCGACCAGGTCGCCGCGCGGCCCGTCGCCGCTCCGTCCCTTGACCAGCTCCGGAACGAGCCAGGGCGTATGCGGGGACGACAGCGCCAGCTCGATGAAGAAAGGCCTGGCGGGCGCGTCCGCGACGGCCGTCTCCAGGAACCGGACCGCCCGTTCGGTGAAGCGCAGATCGACCTCCTCGAGCTTGAAGCCCGGCGCCATCCACCCGCGCCTCGGGCTGCCCTCCTCGCCCTTCGACAGGTCGTAGAACTCGGCTACCTGGCGGCCGGGGATCGCGGTCACCCGGTCGTTCTCGATGAAGGTGAACGGCCCGTCGATGGTCGAGCAAGCCGCCGTGAAGAAGGCCTCGTCGAATCCCAGCGCCGTCGGCCCGCCGTGCGCCGGCTTGGCGAAATCGACGTTGAGCCCCGTCGAAGGATCGGCGTCCTGCCAGGAACCGCGGAACAGGCGTTCACCGTCCTCGAATGTCGGAACCTCACCGTTGGCCCGCGTCCAGCCCAGCCCGAGATGCCACTTGCCGTAGAATCCGGTCCGGTAGCCCGCCGTTTTCAGGATCGAAGCCAAGGTTGGACGGGTCGGTTCGATGAGCGGCGGGGTGTAGCCGCCGATGACGCCCCGCCTGAGCCACGTTCGCCAGGCATACCGGCCGGTCAGGAGACCGTACCGGGTGGGCGTGCAGACGGCCGAGGGAGAGTGGGCGTCCGCGAACCTGGCGCCCTGGGCGGCCAGCCGGTCGATGTGGGGGGTAGGGATGCGGGAATCGGGATTGTAACATCCCGCGTCGCCGTAGCCCATATCGTCCGCGAGGATGACGACGATGTTCGGCGGCCGGGAACCTCTGCACGACGATAGCCCGCCGCACCATGCGGCGGCCGCCCCAAGCCCCGCCGCCTGAATAAAGCGCCTTCTACTGATGCGCATTCCGGCCGCCTGTCGCGCCCGCGGAGCGAGGGATCCCTTTTCCCTCTCCCCCCCGGACCTCCAGGGCCACGGGTTTCGTCGACCGCAGCCCGATCCAAACGGACAGCCGGTCGCCCTGCAATCCGCGGACAAGTCCGAGGCGGACGTCCGGCGCGGCGCGCCCGTCGATGAAGACCTGGGCGGCCGTATCGTCCCAGCCCTCGATCAGCAAGCCGAGATTCTCGATCGGCGAAAGCTCCGAGGCCTCGATCTCGGCCTTGAGGTCGGTTCCGCCCGGCGTCCGGCGTCGCCAAACATAGGCCCGTTGCGAAGGGTCGTACCCGACCGCCTGGAAACCTCCTCCCACGCTCCTCATCGCGGGCGGCCGCGCCCACGACCGGGCCGCGGCGAGCACGGCATCGAAGCCGCCGGCCGGGCCGGCCGCCGGGGCCATGTTCCGCATCCCGTAGAGGAGCGCCGTGGAGCGCTGGCCGTCGCCGGATTCGCGGATGACCGGATAGCCCTGAGCGATGGAGAAGCTCGAAACCCTGTCGGCGGCCTGGGCGAAGCGCCCGTCGGAAGCCGTCTGGTTGAGGGGCCAATGGTTGTAGGCGGGGAAATCCACAAGATCGTCGCGCACCCGGCCGACATAGACGCGGAATTCGTTCCCGGGC
This sequence comes from Candidatus Aminicenantota bacterium, assembly GCA_041304225.1. GTDB lineage: Bacteria > Acidobacteriota > Aminicenantia > Aminicenantales > Saccharicenantaceae > RBG-16-66-30. Next base: position 7,107 of record JBFYNT010000128.1, on the reverse strand, counting down.
GGCTCGAAGGCCACAAAGGACTGGTAAGCCGCCCTTGAGTGGACGACCTGGACGCACGCGCCGGCCGGTTCGATACGACGGACCAGACTGGGATCGACGGCCCTGTTGCGCCGCTCGCGGGTGCTGGCCTCCGGACTGTCGGGCCATCCATAGGTGTATCGCTCGCCGGCCAGATTCAACAGGGTCAGGGCTTGCCGCTCGAGTATGTCCTTGGCGTTCTGCCCGGGATGGCAAAGGATGCTCGTTTCCTGGAGCTGGAGCCAGGGCAGCCGCGATCCCGGTTCCGGGCCGGGCTCCCGCCAGTCGATCCGCCGGACCGCCGTGCCGTCCGGAAAGAACGTGTAGGTTTCGTCCACCCACCAACTCCGGCCCGTCCGCGGATCGGCCGGCCAAAGGTTATCGCGCGAGCTGACCGGAGCGTAGCGCCAGTGCACGACGGCCCGGGCCGGCGTGCTCTCCAGGATCCGGACGCGCGAATACCGGCACTGGATGTCCTGCATGTGCTCGACGCAGCCTTCGGCGTTGCCCGACTCGGCGCTCTGGTCGGCGACCCAGATCCCGTTCTCGGTCACCCAGGCCGGCGAATAGCGGAGGCCCCGCCAGAAGACGACCCGGACGGGCGAGCCCTCGAACCTCACGACGACATCGGGATGAGCGCCGACGCGCCAGAGGTCGTCCCATTCCCAGCCGTATTCAAGGTTCGCGTAAACGGCGCCGAAGGGGCCCGTCCGTCCTCCTCCGGAGGGCATCCGGCGCGGGGAAAGAGGAGGCGGCTCGGGGGACGCCGGCGGCCCGGAGGCGATGGTCCGGACGTCCTTGTCGCTCAAGGCCCCCGAATGGATCTTCAGCTCATCGAGGATGGCGTCGAGACTGAACCAGCTCGGAAGCGTGCCCTCCCCGCCGCCGACGGCGTGAGAGGGGCGAACGGGCTCCGTGACGCTGCCCAGGACGATGTCCGTCCCGCCGGCCGGCTTGAATCGGGAGGGCCTGGCGACGGATCCGACCAAGCGGCCGTCGGCATAGATCCGGATCCCGGCGCCGGGATCATAGACGGCGGCCGCGTGGACCCAGGTCCGGAGAGGCAGGACCGGCCCGGAGACGCAGCCGAGCCACTCCCCTTCGTCCGAAGCGCCGAAGCTCAATTCACCCCGCGGTCCGACGCTGAAGGCGAACCCGGCGTCTCCTCGGCGCTGGGCGACGATGGGGCAGGAGTTCCACGGATAAGCGGCCAGGGCGATCCAGGCTTCGAGGGAGAAGGCCCCGTGGAGCCGCGGCGCTCCCGCGGCGGCCCTGACGACGGAAGTCGTGTAGCCGTCGAGCCTCAATCCGGCGCCGGAAACGCCGCGAACGAACCGGAAAGAGCCGCTGATCGGATCGGAGAGCCCCGAGATCGTCTCCCGCGTCATGGCCGTGACGGCACCCGATCCCCGTCCATCGTCAAAAGACCACCAGGCCAACGGCTTCGCCCCCTCCGCCGCCTCCGCCGGGGCCGAGCCGGTCCTATTCCCGGCGCCGGTCGCGGAGGGCGGGCCCATCGAACGGGCCGCCCCGCCGCCGGCCGGGCTCCGCGGCACGAACAGGGCCGCGGAGGACGCCGCGGCCAGGACGAGGAAGAGAAGCCCCGCGGGACCCGTCCTCGCGGGACGCGGGCTCATCGATCCCTCCATTCGATCCGGACCGGAGCCGTCGACTCCTTGACGATCCAGACCACGAGATCCGCTCCGTCCAGCGTCGGAACCGGGCCGAACCGGACGTCGCGGCCTTCGACGGCCGGGACGCCGTCGAGGATCAGGGCGGGCGCGACATCCCCCCCGTTCTTCACGACCAGGCAGGCGTTGACGAGCGGCGAATCGGAGGAGGCATCGAAGATCAAGACCGCCGGGATCCCGTTGGCGGTCACGCCGCCGGCGCGCTCCAGGACGTAGGCCCGTTGCCTCATGTCGTATCCCCGGCTGACGAGGCCCCCGCCCGTCCCCCGCTCGATGCGGAGCTTCGGCGCCCGAGCCCACGAGCGGGCCAAGGGCATCAGGCTCGAGAACGGCCGGTCATTCATGCCATAGAGGGAATTCGCCCACTCGCGCGTCTCGTCCTCGTGAACGGCCGGATCGGTGATGGGGAATCCGAGGAAGCTCGTAACCCGGTCGAGCGTCCGCTGCGTCCGGCCGTCGCAGCGCATCAGGCCGACGGGCCAGTGGCTGCAGGACCCGGGCCGGTCGAGCGCCGCGATGTTGAGATCGCGCAGGTAGTGCATCTGGCCGCCGGGCTCGAAGACGATGAAGGGCTTGTTCCGGGACTTGAGATGGTGCCTCTGGATCAGGGGGTCCGCGGGGGCTTTCTTCGATCCTTCGGGCCCGGGTTTCTCGACATAGGAATAGACCTGCCGTTCGCCCTCGAGGTTGGCCACGGTCACGTAATCGGCCTCGATCACGTCGCCCTGCCGTTGGCCCGGGCCCGCCAGCGGAATGGATTCCTGGAACTGCCGCGGCTGGCCCAGCGTCCCTTTCTCCCACTCATAGGCCCGGACGGCGGTCTGGTCCGGATAGATGTAATAATACTCGTCGATCCAGCAGCCCCAGCCCGTGCGCGGGTCGATCCGCCACAGATGACCGTGGGCGCTCACGGGCGCGTAGCGCCAATGGACGACGACCCGGGCCGGGGTGTTCTCGATCACGCGCACGTGGGAATAAACGCAAAACCGGTCCTGCATATGCTCGAAGCAGCCTTCCTCGTCGTTCCAGGCCTCGACGCTCTGATCCGCCATCCACAGGTTGTTCTCGCTGACCCAGGCCGGCGAATATCGTGTCCCGCGCCAGAAGACGAGTCTCACGGGAGAGCCGTCGAATTGCACGACGATATCGGGATCGACGGCCGTCCGCCACAGGTCATCCCACTCCCAGTGGAATTTCAGGTCCGTGGGGTAGGCGCCGAAGCGGCCGGGGCCGGGCGGACCCGAGGGAAGGACCCGGGCGGCGATCTCCGGCGCGGCCGCAGGCCGCACGGGCAGGGCCGGATCCCCCCGGTCCGAGCCGGTCCGCGCGCGGATCTCGACCTCGTCGACGATCGCGTCGAGGGAGAAGTCGTCCGGCAGCGTCCCGAACTCGCGGTGGATCAGGGCGGGCTTGAGGGGCGCGGCCGTCGAGCCGATCAGGAGGTCGGCCCGCGAGGCGGCCGACAGCCGTCCCCGGAAAGGCAGCCGGGCGTTCTCCCGGCCGTCCACGAGCACGGTCAGGCCGGTCTCGGGATCGAACGTCCCGGCGACGTGGACCCAGGCCCGAAGCGGCAGGACGGCCTCCGAGACGCACGTCCGCCAGATCGTCCCGGTGAACACCTTCATCGCCAGCTCGCCGTCGGGGCCGATCTCGAGCGACCAGCCGGCGTTCGCTTCCTGGTGACAGACGACGGGACACCAATTCCAGGGATAGGCGGCCAGGGCGATCCAGGCTGAGACGCTGAAGCCGCCGGCGGGCACCGGGGCCCGGTCCGCGGTCCGGGTGACGACGGTCGTGTACCCGTCGAACTTGACGGCCTGTCCGGAAACGCCGGGCGTCAGCCGGTAATTCCCGGCGAGTTTGTCCCCCGCCCCGGAGACCGAATCCGTGACGGTCCTATCAGAGACCTCGTCGAGCGCCCACCGCGCCAGCAAGCTGCCGGCCGGGGCCGGCGCGGCGCGTCCCGGCTTCTGAGGGGCCGGCATCGGCCCCGGAAGGGCGCCCACGAAAAAGCCCGCGAGAACGACGAAGCCGCCGATGCCCAGGAGGGACAGGAGCCGCATTTTGGTCTTGGATCGATGGTCCTTCATTCCTTCCCCCCTGGAACGGCCGAACGGAGCTTTCTCATCAAAAATTATTTCTTTCTAACTGTAATAAATTTATAATGGCTCCGCCGCGGAGTCAAGACGTGATCGAGTACGGATGGTTTGGGACGATGAGGAGTTGAGTTCATGAGAGCGAAGATCGCGCTTTGCGCCGGAATGGTCGTGTTCGCCCTGACGCCGAGGGCTATCCCGAGTTCGGCCGCCGACGGCGCGCCTGTCCCTGATCCCGCCGTGTCCCGGGCCGGCTTTCGGGACGTCTCCCCGTTCAAGGGCATGTCGTGGACCGCCCTCGGCCCCAAGTCCGCGGGAGGACGCATCGAGACCATCGACTGTCCCCCGGGTTCTCCGGGGACGATCTACGTCGGGGCCGGATCGGGAGGGGTGTGGAAGACGGTGAACGGCGGGATGACCTGGACGCCCCTGTTCGACCGGGGCCCGACCATGGCCATCGGCGACCTGGCGGTCTCTCCCTCGGAGCCCGACGTCGTCTGGCTCGGCACGGGCGAGAGCCTGATGGCCCGGAGCTCCTTCGCCGGAGAAGGGATCTTCCGGTCGACCGACGGCGGACGGACATGGGAAAGCCGCGGCCTCGAGGACACCCATCACATCGGGCGGATCGTCATCGACCCCCGGGACCCGGACCGCGTCTTCGTCGCCGCCATCGGACACCAGTACACGTTCAACGAAGAACGAGGGGTCTTCACGACCGCGGACGGCGGACGGACGTGGACGCGAAGCCTCTTCGTCGACGAACGGACGGGCGTGGTCGACCTGGCCATGGACCCCGCCGACAGCCGGGTCCTCTACGCGGCCGCTTGGGAGCGGGACCGGAAAGCATGGAACAACACGGTCTGCGGCCCCGGGAGCGGGATCTACAGGACGACCGACGGCGGCGGTTCCTGGACAAGACTGAAGAACGGCCTGCCCGCGGGCCCGTTCATCGGCCGGATCGGTCTCGACGTCTGTCCCGCCGCCCCCGGCGTCGTCTACGCCGTCATCGACAACCTGACGCCCGTCCCGGCGCCGCCCGGGCGGAAGGCGAGCCCGGTCCCGGCCGGCGGCGAGATCTACAGGTCTGACGATCGCGGCGATTCCTGGCGCAAGGTCAACGAGGGCGACCTGGCCGCGGGAACGGGATACGCCTTCGGCGACATCCGCGTCTCTCCGAAGGACCCGGACGTCGTCTACGTCCTGGGCGTCGGCCTCGTCCGCTCGGCGGACGGAGGCCGGACGTTCACCCGGGTCGACGGGCCGGTCGTGCGGCTGAGCCCGTTGCCCACCCGGGCCTTGCACCTCGATCAGCACGAGCTTTGGATCGATCCCCGCGATCCGGACCGGCTCGTCCTCGGCAACGACGGAGGCCTGTTCGTCTCGAACGACGGCGGCCGGGCTTGGCTTCACCTGAACAACCTGCCCGTCACGGAGTTCTACGCGGCCTTCGCCGGCCCCGGCTCCCCCTATTGGATCTACGGCGGCACCCAGGACAACGCCGCCCTGCGCGGCCGCTCCGACCGGCGCCTCGACGACGGGGCCCTCGACGGGTGGTCGCATCTCTGGATCGACCTCTGGGGCGGCGGGGACTCCTACTTCACCTTCCCCGATCCCGAGGACCCGGACAGCATCTATTATGAGCAGCAGTTCGGGGACCTGAAAAGGAAGGACATGCGGACCGGGCGCACGGCCTTCATCCGGCCCCAGCCCGAGAAAGGGAAGACGCCGTATCGGTTCAACTGGATGACGCCGTTCCTCATTTCCGTCCACGATCCCGCGACCCTCTACGGCGGGGCCGAGCGGATGTTCCGGTCCCGCGACCGGGGCGGGCACTGGACGGTCCTCGGCCCCGACTTGACGACGGCGCCCGGCCCCGACCGGCAGGGGGACGTCCCCTTCGGGACGATCACGACCATCGCCGAATCTCCGCTTGAGAAAGGCCTGCTCTTCGTGGGGACCGACGACGGCAACGTCTGGATGACGGCCGACGACGGAGCCTCATGGACCGCGATCCACGCCGGGCTGCCGCGAAAATGGGTCAGCCGGCTCGAGGCGTCTGCCCACGACGCGGACCGCGTCTATGCCGCCCTGACCGGCTATCGCGAGGACGATTTCCGGACCTACCTGTTCCGCTCGGGCGATCGCGGCCGGACCTGGGAATCGATCTCCCAGGGCCTCCCGTCGGAGTCCGTCAACGTCATCCGGGAGGACCCGGAAAAGCCCGGCCTCCTTTATATCGGCACGGACCAGGGCGGCGTCCATGCCAGCGCCGACAACGGGGCCACGTGGTCCTCTCTCTCTGCCGACCTCCCGCCGGCCGCGGTCCACGACCTGGCCGTCCAGCGGGACGAGGACGAGCTGGTCGCGGCCACCCACGGCCGGGGGGTATTCACCCTCGATATCGCGCCGGTCCGGGAAACGGCCGGAGCTCCGGCCGGCGACGATCGCCTGTTCGCGTCCAAGCCCGCGCGCCGCCCCGCGGCCCGGGACTACCGGGGGGATTGGATCTGGGAAACTGCTCGGCCGGCGGTCTGGCATGTCTATCTGCGCCGCCCGGGCCGGACGACCATCACCGTCCTCGATGAGAAGGACCGGACGGTCAAGACGATCGAACGCGAGACCTTCGCGGGGATCAACGCCGTGTCCTGGGACCTCGTGCCGGACGGCCCGCCCGGCCGGCCGGAGGTGTATCCGGCCGCCCGGGATGTGGCCAAGGCCGGCAGGTATCGGGTCGTCGTGCGAATCGGAGATACGGCGCTCTCGGGATCCTTCGAGGTCCTCGAGGCCGACGGGGTCCCGGCCGCCGGCAAGGATCCCGATCCGAACTGAAAGGAGCGACCGCATGAACAAGACGCTCGCCGTGATCATCCTGGCCGTTTGCGCGATCGAGGCCGCCGCGCAGGACCCGAAGGCGCATTGGACGTTCGAGACCCTGGACGGCTTGAAAACGCCCGAGGCCGTCAGCCGGACGATGGATACTCTGGAAGGATATGTCGAGAAGGCCCCGGGCGTCCGGGGCCACGGACTCCGGCTGGACGGCTTCACGACCTGTCTGAGGACGTCCGGTCCGGACCGGGTCGTGGCGGGCGCCGAGATCACCGTCGAGGCCTGGATCGCCCTCGGTGAATACCCCTGGAACTGGTGCCCGATCCTGACCTCGGAATCCGACGAGGTGAAAGGCTACCGGCTGATGATCGGACCCCTCGGGCAGGCCTCGCTCGAATGCGCCGTCGGCGGCCAGTGGCTGGCCTGCACCAGCGAAAGGGACGCGATCCCCTTGCGGACCTGGATGCACGTCGTCG
>JBFYNT010000127.1:0-3821 GCA_041304225.1 Candidatus Aminicenantota bacterium | reverse complement strand
AGCCCGGGCGAGGCGACCAGAAAATCCGTCGAAGCCGTCCCGATCTCCTCCGGCCGGTGGGCGTCCGAGAAGCGGACGACCGCGAGCGGGGCGAACGGGCCGAACCGGGCTTCGGCCTCGGCCGCGCTCGAGCGGGGCGACACCTCGACCGCGTCGAGCCCGAGGCCGGGCGGGATGAAGCCGAGCTGGGAGACGAGGCTGAACGATTCCCGGTCGATGTGGCAGGCGATGGCCAGCCCGCCGTGGCGGTGGATGAGCGCGACGGCCTCGTGGACGGTGAAGAGCGTCGCGCCGAAGAGGCAGCGGGGATCGAACCCGGTGACGTAGTCCTCCGCGTCCACGACGACCTGGTCCTCGATGAATTTCCGTTTGGCCGGGACGTCGGGCAGGTTGCGGTCGATCTCCGCTTGGAACGGGCCGATGTCGGACCCGGCCTCGAAGAGGCCCAAGATGTGGACCTCCTCGGAGGTCGTCACCTCGATGCCGGGGAGGACGGCCAGGCCCGTGCCTTCGGCCGCCTCGGCGACGGCGGCGGCGTTGCGGGTCGTGTTGTGGTCCGTGACGGCGACGAGGTCGAGCCCCGCGGCCCGGGCCCGCTCGACGACGGCCCGCGGGGACATGGCCAGCTCGCCGCACGGCGAGAGACAGGTATGGATGTGGAGGTCGGCCCGGACACGCCGGAGCGCCATCAACTCCCCTTGACGCCCATCCCGTGCAGCCGGCCGGCCAGCTCGAAGGACGACAGGGCGGACCCGAGAACGGGCACCTTCTCCCGGGCCGCCTGCTCGAGCGTCTCGGCGGCCGGCTCCCGTCCGTTGACCAGGACGATCGCGGCCAGCTCCTTGAGGACGGCCACGGCGACGACGTTCGGGTGGATCTGGATGGTCAGCCAGAGGTCCCCCTTGCGGCCGTGGCCGATGACGTCCGACAGGAGGTCGCCGGCGTAGCCGCCGAGGACGGGCCGGTCGAGGGCCAGCCCGGGCGTGAACACCCGGAGATCGAGACGGGAGACCAGGTCGCCGAGGGTCATGGCTTCTCCTTCTTCGTCTTCCTGTTCGCCCGGCCCGCCGGCTTGGCGGCCTTATCAGGCTTCGCCGCGACGAACGGACAGTCCTCGAGGCGGGCGTAGCCGCGGACGATGTCGTCGGCCAGGGTCCGGCAGTCGGGCGCCCCGCAGATGCCGCAGTCCCGGAGCGGCAGGCCGGCGAAGATCTTCTCCCGGCGCTTGGCCTTGCCGATGGCCTTAGCCGGGTCGCGGTCCAGGGGCCTCGATTCCGCGGGTGCCACGGGGTGGTCGAACGAGAGGAAGTTCTTGTGGTAGAGCCGGCTGACGTCCTTATGGTCGACGACGGCGTGCTCGCCGGCCGCGGCGACGAGCTCCAGGACGCGGCTCTTGGCCAGGAAGCGGTTCTCGACGCCGAGCGGCCCGCCCACGCACCCGTCCGGGCAGACGGTGCACTCGAGGACGTCGATGTCCTGGAGAAGGCCGCCCTCGACCTCGTCGAGGACCCTCATGGTGTCCCGGATGCCGGAGACGGCCACGGCCCGGTGTTTCTTGAGCCCGCGCGTCTCTCCGCCGGAGAGCGGCCAGCCCATGCCGATGCCGCTGAAGAGCGTCTCCGGGAAGAGGTGCCGCATGAGCGAGTCCTCCTCGCTCTTGCGCAGGGCCTGGAGGATCTGGGGGAAGATGTCCCGGATCGAGATGGCCCCGTCGAGGTAGGATTTATCCAAGGTGGCCGGGCTGTTGATGGACACCATCTTGGCCGGGCAGGGCGTGATGTGGATGATGCCGATCTTCTCGGCCGGGATGCCCAGCGATTTGGGCAGGATGGTCCGCAGGATCTTGGCCGCGATCTCGCGGGGCGGCTCGATGGGCAGGATCTGGCCACAGAGCGTCGGATAGCGGCGCTGGATGAGGCGGACGACCACGGGGCAGGTCGAGGTGATGAAAGGCCGGGGCCGGGGATGCTCGTTGAGGTACTCCTCGGTCGCGGCGCAGTTGAGCTCGCAGATCGAGCTGAGGTCGGAGACCTCGTCGAAGCCGACCCGCCGCAGGGCCGAGAGGATCTCGTTGGGGACGACGGTGGGCCCGAACTGGCCGTAGAGCACCGTCGAGGGGATGGCCACCTTGTATTCGAAGGCTTCGAGCGAGGCGAACGACGTCATGTGGGAGTGGATGGCCTCGTGGGGGCAGACCCGGAGGCACTCGGCGCAGTCGATGCACAGCTGGTCGATGATGCGGGCCTTGCCGTCGGAGACGCGGATGGCCCGGGTCGGGCAGGCCGACAGGCAGTGGACGCAGCCAACGCACTTGTCCTTGGTGATGTGGATGGCGTGGAAATTCCGGGCGATCGTGTCGGTCATGGGTTCACGTGTCCGTTCGTGCGGATGGTGATGTCGAGGCGGGTCCCGCGTCCCACCTCCGAGTCGATGGCGAAGATGTCGGCGTTCTTCTTGATGTTCGGCAGGCCCATGCCCGCGCCGAAGCCGAGCTCCCTCATCTCCGCCGTGGCGGTCGAATAGCCCTCGGTCAGGGCCAGCTCGACGTCGGGGATGCCGGGGCCGCGGTCGTCGATGACGAGGCGGACTTTGCCGAGGGAGACCGTGAGGTCCATGCGCGCCTCCCGGGCGTACATGATGACGTTCATCTCGGACTCGTAGGCCACGATGGCCGCCCGGCGCACGCTCGCGGCGTCGATGCCGAGATCCTTCAAGAGCTCCTTGATCTCGCAGGCGGCGGCGCCGGCGTTGGCGAAATCCCCGCCCTTCACCGGGAACTCCTTCCGGTAGACCGACTCAGCCTCGCCCATGGCCTCCCTCCCCGGCGAGGCCGGCGATGCGGGCGCAGGCCTCGAACATGGGCATCTTGGTGGAGACGAGAGGCAGGCCCTTGGCCCGGGCTTCTTCGACGACGGCCGGCGAGGGGCGCTTGCCCTGGACGAAGACGACGCCGGCCACGTCGGCCACATGGCAGGTGCTGACGACATGGGAATTGGCCAGCCCGGTGAGAAGAAGGGAGCCCGGCTGGGCCGAGGTCAGGACGTCGCTCATGAGGTCGGAGGCGAAGACCCGCTGGAAGGCGGCTTCCGGGTCCGTGCCCGGGGTCAGGACCTCGGCGTCGAGAAGGGCCAGAACGTCCTTGAGAACGATCATCGGGACCTCCCTCCGGGCCTGATCCTCCGGGATGGTCCCATTATATATGGAACCGGGGCTAAAAAAAAGCCGGGTGGAGCGCCTCGGAGCCACGATCAGGGGAAGTATCTGAAGGCCGGGTAAAAAAAACGGGAGGGGACAAGTCAGGGCTTGTCCCCTCCCAAAGGGAGGCAATTCCGTGCGGAGCCGCGCTTACTTCGCCTTGAGGATCTTCTGGACCTCGTCCTTGTCGACGTCGGTGATGAAGGGAATGCCGCTGATGTCGGCCACTTCCTTGGTCAAGGAGGCGATGTCGTCGCGGGTGATGTAGTCGAGCGTGAACTTGCGCTCGCCGGCCATCAGCTGCCGGAGCCCCTGGTTGAGGCGCTCGAAGTAGGTGTAGACGCCGATGGCCCCGGCCGGGAGGTCCTTGAACCGGTCCCCGAAGTGGTGCTTCAGCTCGGGGGCGGTGACGAAGATCTCCTCGCGCGAGTTGCCGAAGCGCTCGACGTAGACCGGGATCTGGCCGTCGGCGATGCGGCCGCCGATGGTCTTGCCGACCATGGCTGCCGCCAGGGGCGAGCGGGCCATGCCGACGAGCTTGACGTAGGGCGCGCCGAGCGAGAGGGCCTTGAAGATCTGGTCCTCGAAGGTGATGCCGCCGGCGAAGGCCAGGTCGGGCACGTACT